>JAZNDB010000250.1:0-5040 GCA_045587845.1 Faecousia sp. | reverse complement strand
CCGATTTCATCCCGCAGGTACATAGCAACGGCCTCTTCGTTCGCCCCGTTCATAGCAGGACAGGCCGTTCCGCCCAGTTTTGCGCAATGCCGAGCCAACGCTAAGCAGGGGAATGCCTCCATATCCGGCTGCGCAAAGGTCAGGCTTCCGCAGGTCAGCAGGTCCAATGTATCCACAGGACAGTCTACCCGATTGGGATAGGTCATAGCCAACTGAATGGGAAGCCGCATATCCGGTGTTCCCAGTTGCGCCATTACCGCGCCGTCAGTAAACTCCACCATAGAGTGCACAATGCTTTGCCGGTGCACCAATACGTCCACCTGTTCCACCGGCAGATCGTACAGGCGCATTGCTTCAATTACTTCCAGACCCTTGTTCATCAGGGTAGCGCAATCGACGGTAATTTTAGGACCCATTTTCCAGTTGGGATGCCGTAAGGCATCTGCCTTTGTAACAGATTTCAGCTGCTCTTTATCCATACCAAAGAACGGACCGCCGGAGCAGGTCAGGATAATCCGCTTAATTTCCTCCTTGCTGCGGCTCCCCATCAAACACTGAAAAATTGCAGAGTGCTCCGAGTCAACAGGAATGATTTCCGTGGCATACTTTTTGGCCTCTGCCATAACCAGTTCGCCAGCGCAGACCAAAGTTTCTTTGTTAGCAAGGCCAATCCGTTTGCCTGCCCGGATAGCGGCCAGGGTGGGTTTTAAACCAACCATACCCACAACGGCAGTAATGATACAGTCCGCCTCAGCTACGGTTGCCGCTTCAATCAGCCCCTCCTGACCATATTCCACACGAATCGGCAGGTCGGATATGGCTTCTTTCAGTTGCTTAGCTGCTTCCTCAGTAGCCATTACTGCCAATTTAGGGCGATAGGTACGGCATTGCTGCGCCATACGCTCCACATTTGTACCGGCTGTGAGCGCCGCTACAGGGATTTTTAAATTATCGATAATATCCAGCGTCTGCCGACCGATTGAGCCGGTAGAGCCAAGGATACTTACGCATTGCACCATTTAAATCACCACCAAAGGTATATAAAGCATAAGTAGTTCCACCAGAGGGGCTACTACGATCATAGAGTCAAAGCGATCCAGAATGCCGCCGTGACCGGGAATCAGATTACCATAGTCCTTGATTCCGGTTTGACGTTTCACTGCAGAGAAGCTCAAATCGCCAAACACCGCGCCAAGGCTACCCAAAACACCATAGACCGCCACATACAGATAGCGAACCTCCAGATTCCAAACCTGTTGCAGTACTACACAATAAATGATTACACCGAGAACAGCACCTAACATTCCACCAAACAGACCCTCCAGGGTTTTATTTGGGCTGATGACCGGCGCAAGCTTGTGTTTACCAAAGGCGCAACCTATAAAATAGGCGCCTGTGTCCGACAAAAAGGCAATCACAAAGGGTAGTAAAATCAGCAATCTTCCATATTCGCGGCTATGCAGGCGAACAATTCCGCCTAACAGAAACGGAATGAGCATTCCGGCCACAACGGTAAATGCCATTTCTTCAAGCCTCAATGTTGCCTTGGTATACAAAAGCTCCCCAAAGAGAACCCCAAAGAATACCAGCGCGCCCAAAAGCACCAAAGAATACACCATTTGCATACTGCTCCAAATGGGCACAAAGAACGCCATTACCATTGCATAGGCGATTAACCGGGGATGCTTGACCAAACCTGTTCCCTTGAGCAGCTCACGGGCGGCAATCGCCGACATCAAGCCGAACAAAACAGCCGTGAAAATTTTCGGCAATACCAGCACCACCAGCAAAAGCAAAGGCAGCAGGACCACCGCGGCAATAATACGGGTTTTCACAGTTTATGCACCTCCAAAACGACGGTTACGTTTGTGGTATTGGGAAATGGCTTCGTCCAGGTCAGCAGGACCAAAGTCCGGCCACAAGACGTTCAAAAACACATATTCCGAGTAGGCAGACTGCCACAAAAGGAAATTACTGGTACGCATCTCTCCGGAAGGACGAATAATCAGTTCAGGGTCCGGCACATCGGCAGAATACAGATAACGGGACAGCAATTCCTCTGTCATATCCTGAGGCTTATACTTTCCGTCTGCCACATCTTGCGCAAACAATTTGGTTGCCCGGACAATTTCATCTCGTCCACCATAATTCAGGCAGAAATTCACTTGCACATCGTATTCGCTGGACTGATTTTGCGCCTCATTGCACAGTTTTTGCAGTTGCGGTGACAAACGGGACAGATCCCCAAAGAAGCGAAACCGCACACGGTTCTTCTCCATATCCCGCAGCGCCTCCTTTAGGTAATTGCCAAGAAGTCGCATAATGCCACTGACCTCTTCTGCAGAGCGTTTCCAATTTTCTGTGGAAAAGGCGTAGACAGTCAGATATTCCACACCCAAGGTGCGGCAATAGTTTGCAATTCGGCGAAAGCTTTCTGCGCCTGCGGCGTGACCGGCTGTGCGGGGCAGGCCCCTGTTCTTTGCCCAACGGCCGTTTCCATCCATAATAATAGCAATATGCCTGGGGACAGGCAGTTTATTCTCATTCACAGAAGGTGTCATAGTTGACTCCTTTCCAAAATAGTAGCGAATGGGGGTGCAAGCACCCCCAATTTCAAGCCAATTAAATTGCCATTAGCTCCTTTTCTTTTGCAGCCAAGGCTTCGTCTACTTTCTTGATAAACTTATCCAGCAGATCCTGCAGGTCCTTTTCCGCCTTCTTCTGCTCGTCCTCTGTGATTGCAGAATCCTTCTTCAGCTTCTTCACATAGTCCATACCGTCACGGCGGATATTACGCATAGCAACCTTTGCTTCCTCTGCGTACTTCTTAACCTGCTTGGTCAGTTCCTTACGGCGTTCCTCCGTCAGCTGGGGGAAGATCAGACGAATAACCTTGCCGTCGTTCTGGGGGTTAATGCCCAACTCGCTGGACAGGATTGCTTTCTGAATTTCCTTCAGCAGGCTGGTATCCCAAGGCTGAATTACCAAGGTACGGGCATCGGGAGAGGAAATGGTTGCCACACCGTTCAACTGTGTTTCAGATCCATAGTATTCCACTGTAATGCGGTCAAGAACCTTGGGGTTGGCTCTGCCCGCGCGGACAGCATCAAACTCCTCTGCCAGGTGCACCAGGCTCTTATCCATTCTCTTGCTGAATTCACTAAAATCAACGCTCATAATTAGTCCTCCTTAGAGCTGAGGGGAATCGAACACCGACAACCCCACAGCAGTTCTTTTACTTGTATTTTTGTTTATCTTCCTTGCCTTGCGTCATATTGTCAAGGGATTTTCCGCAGTATTGGCGGAAAACAGCCTGTCAAAACCTATCGGGGTTCGACTCACCTCAGCTTACAATTGTTCCGATATTTTCTCCGCAAACTACGCGTAAAATATTTTCAGGGTCTTTCAGTGCAAAGCACACCAATGTCATATGGTTGTCCATAGCCAATGTCATTGCCGTAGTATCCGTTGCTTTTAAGTGACGGGCCAGTACCTCATCATAGGTCAGCTTGTCAAACTTCACTGCAGTTGGATCTATGTTGGGGTCGGCAGAATAAATGCCGTCCACGTTCTTTGCCATCAAAATAGCATCGGCCTCAATTTCCACACCCCGCAGCACAGCGCCGGTATCCGTGGAGAAATAGGGATTTCCTGTTCCTGCGGCAAAGATAACCACTTTGCCCTCGTTTAAGTAGCGGTCTGCAGTATCCCGTGTGAAATACTCGCAGAATTTATTCATTTCCACGGCAGACAGTACTCTTGCGTCCATACCGTGTTTCTCCAATGCATCAGCCACTGCAATGGCATTCATCACCGTTGCCAGCATACCCATAGCATCGCCGTGGGAGCGCTGCATTTTATCTGCGCCGTCCTTTACGCCGCGCCAAAAGTTGCCGCCGCCGATGACCAAACCCAGTTGGACACCTGCATCAACGCACTTCTTAATCACACGGCAAACGGAGTTGACAATTTCAAAATCCAGACCTCTATGGGCATCGCCTGCAAGGGCCTCTCCGCTGATCTTCAGCAGAATCCGCTTATATTTAATTTCGGACAAGGCAAATCACTCCTTCCTTTACCCATCTATTTTAATATAAGACAAGCAAATTGACAACTATAATTTCTAAATTTTCACGATTTGTTTTGATTATTTTTCATTTTCGTCAAGTTGACAAAAAAATATCCCCGGATTCAACCTTTCCTGCAGGATTGCAGTTGCAAAAATTACAAAAGTGGGTTATAATATTTCCAAATTTTCCAAAAGAGAGGACTTACACGATGGCTGAAATCACGGAAAGCAAAAATTTCATCCACGCATTTATTGATGAGGACATTGCAGAGGGTGGTCGCTATGCCGGTCAAACCGTGCATACCCGTTTCCCTCCCGAGCCGAACGGTTATCTGCATATCGGCCACTGCAAGGCGCTGATTATCGATTTTGGCACTGCTGAAAAATACAGCGGCCTGTGCAATCTGCGTATGGACGACACCAACCCCACCAAGGAAGATGTGGAGTTTGTGGAAGCTATTAAAGAGGACATTCAATGGCTGGGCTTCGACTGGGGCGACCGTTTCTACTACGGCTCTGACTACTTTGAGAAGGATTACGAATATGCTGTCGAACTGATTAAGAAGGGTCTTGCCTACGTGTGTGAGCTGACTCCCGAGGAGTTTAAGGAGAATCGCGGCGATTTGAATACCCCCGCCACCTCCCCCTATCGGGACAGACCCGTCGAAGAGAGCCTTGATCTGTTCGCCCGTATGCGTGCCGGCGAGTTTGAGGATAACAAATATACCCTTCGTGCCAAGATTGACCTTGCCTCCGGCAATTTTAATATGCGTGACCCGGTTATCTACCGAATCCGTCATATGCACCACCACCGTCAGGGTGACAAGTGGTGTATCTATCCTATGTACGACTTTGCCCACCCCATTCAGGATGCCATTGAGGGCATCACCCACTCACTCTGCTCCCTTGAGTACGAGGCGCACAGACCTCTTTATAACTGGGTGGTTGACGAGTGCGGCTTTGAGAAGAAG
>JAZNDB010000249.1:0-3373 GCA_045587845.1 Faecousia sp. | reverse complement strand
GGATGTGGATATTACCAACCTCCACGCTGCCGGCACGAAGAATATGATGCGCGCCGCATTGGAGGGCTTGACCCGTGAGGACGGCACACGTCCTTTGCTCATTGCCGTTACGCAGCTGACTTCTACCGATCAGGAGAGTATGGAAAAGGATCTTCTGATTGAAAGGCCTATCGATCAGGTGGTTATGCACTATGCCAAGTGCGCAGAAGAGGCAGGCCTGGACGGTATCGTTTGTTCTCCTCTGGAGGCTGGCAAGGTCCACGATACCTGTGGCAAGAACTTCCTGACTATCACCCCCGGTGTGCGCTTTGCTGACGGTGATGTGGGTGATCAGAAACGGGTTATGACCCCCGCGCAAGCAAAGGAAATCGGCTCTGACTACATTGTTGTGGGTCGACCCATTACCGCTGCGGAAGACCCCGTAGCCGCCTACGAGCGCTGCATAGCTGAATTTTGTGATTAATTGGGGAGAATGCGATGGAAAGCTATAAGAGAGAATTTATTGAATTCCTGCAGGAAGCAGGTGTTTTGAAGTTTGGAGATTTTACTGCGAAATCCGGCAGAAAAATCCCTTATTTCGTCAATGCCGGTATGATTAAGACCGGCGACCAGATTACCAAAATGGGCGAATTCTATGCCAAAGCTTATTTTGACAAACTGGGTAAAAAGCAGGCAGTTTTGTACGGACCTGCCTATAAGGGCATTTCTCTGTCCATTTCCGCAGCCGTTGCGCTATCCCGGAACGGCCTGAATGTGCCTTTCTTCTTTAACCGTAAAGAGGTAAAGGACCACGGCGAGGGTGGCACATTTGTTGGCTACGTACCGCAAGCCGGAGAAGAAATTGTCATCATTGAGGACGTGATTACTGCCGGCACAGCGATTCGTGAGTCTATGGAGATTCTGAGCCATTTGGATAACACCAAGGTCATCGCAACCTTCATTATGGTAGACCGCAAGGAAAAGGGTCAAACCGAAAAGGGCGCTATGCAGGAAATTGAGGAACAGTTTGGTTTCCCGGTATATTCTGTTGTAGACGTTTACGATATTATTGAATATCTGGAAGAAGACCCCGCCAATGAAGAAAATGTTACCCGCATTAAGAACTATCTGGCTGTGAACGGAGCAAAATAATGAGAAGTTTAATTGACATTGTAGATTTTTCCGTTGAGGAGATTCAGCAGTTGCTGGAAACTGCCTGCGACATCAGCGAAAACCCCGCCAAATATGCAGATGCCTGCCGCGGCAAAAAATTGGCAACCTTGTTCTTTGAGCCCTCTACCCGCACAAGACTTAGCTTTGAGGCGGCTATGTACGAGCTGGGCGGCAATGTGCTGGGCTTTAGCGATGCCGGTTCATCCTCAGCTTCCAAAGGTGAGAGTATGGCTGATACCGCCAAAATGCTCTCCTGTTATGTAGACATTATGGCAATCCGTCACCCCAAGGAGGGCGCTCCCTATGTGGCGGCTACCAATGCGTCTATTCCGGTCATCAATGCAGGCGATGGCGGCCACTGTCACCCCACCCAGACCCTGGCAGATCTGCTCACCATCTATCGGGAGAACGGCAGACTGAACAATTTGACTATTGGCTGCTGCGGTGACCTGAAATATGGCAGAACAGTGCATTCTCTGATTTCTGCATTTTCCCGTTACGAGAATATTAAGTTTGTCCTGATTTCTCCTGAGGAGTTGAAGCTTCCCAAGTATGTAAAGTACGAGGTGCTGGATAAAAACGGTATGGAGTATGTAGAAACAACATCCCTGGAAGATGCGATTCCCCAGCTGGATGTGCTTTATATGACCCGTATCCAGCAGGAACGGTTTGATAGCTTTGATGAGTACGAAAGACTTAAGGATAGCTATGTGTTGACACCGGAGAAAATGGCAGCCGGTAAACCCACTATGCGTGTGCTGCACCCGCTGCCCAGAGTCAATGAAATCAGCGTTAAGGTAGATGAGGATCCTCGCGCTGCCTACTTCCGTCAGGCGCTGAATGCAAAGTATATGCGTATGGCTCTGATTTTGAAACTGTTAAAAGAGGCTGAGGCAGGCAAACAAATGGAGCTTCTCAATGCGGTGGAGGATGCGCGGCTTTCCTGCGATAATCCCCGCTGTATTTCCTCTACCGAACAGGAGCTTCCCCACAAATTTAGGCTGGTGGATGCCCAGCGGAAAATCTATCGCTGCATCTATTGTGAGGCCAAAAAAACACTAAGCTGAAATGTTATACAAATTACCATGTCGAATCTATAAAATTCGTGGCAAAAACAGAGAATTAACCAGCTTCTCTTGACACAAAATGGCAGCCGTGGTAAACTATTTACTGTACTGAATATCGTTCTTTGCGACTGACGGAAATGTGGAGAACCACAAGGGAACAAAGAATGTGATTGCCGACCGTCTGGGCGCATTTGACACGAATTAGGGTCAAGTGCGCCCTTTCTGAGTTTTAGGAGGGAAAGATGAAAAAAGTTGGAATTATTATGGGTAGCGACAGTGATTTGCCCATCGTGCAAAAGGCCGTGGATATGCTGAAAAGCCTTGATATTCCCTACGAGGTACATATCTATTCTGCCCACAGAACGCCTGTGGAAGCTCATGACTTTGCGGTAAATGCAAGAGCTAATGGCTTTGGCGCTATTATCTGCGCTGCCGGTATGGCGGCCCACCTGGCAGGTGCGATTGCTGCCAATACAACCTTGCCTGTGATCGGTATTCCTTGCAAGGGCGGTATGATGGACGGTTTGGATGCGCTGCTATCCACTGTTCAGATGCCTACCGGCATTCCTGTTGCCACCGTTGCTATTAACGGTGCAGCCAATGCGGCGCTTCTGTGCGCCCAGATTATCGCTGTGGAAGATCAGGACCTGGCAAAGAAGTTGGATGCCAAGCGGAAGAGCGACGCCGCAAAGGTCCTGGAAAAGGACGCAACCATTGCTGCAAATCTGTAAACCATTCTTATTAAAGGAGAATTTGATTATGGAAAAGAAACTGATTTATACCGGTAAGACCAAGGACGTTTTTGCACTGCCCAACGGCAACTGCTTGCTGAAGTTTAAGGATGATTGCACCGGCAAGGACGGTGTGTTTGATCCCGGTGAAAATTCTGTCGGGCTGACAATTGAGGGCGTGGGTGACGTAAACCTGCGTATGTCTATCTATTTCTTTGAGAAGATCAATGCCGCCGGCATTAAGACCCACTATGTGTCTGCTGATTTGGCAACTACCACAATGGAAGTTCTGCCCGCCAAGGTGTTTGGCAAGGGTCTGGAGGTTATCTGCCGCTACAAGGCCGTGGGTTCCTTCTACCGCCGCTACAAGGACTATTGTGAGCTGCGCCAGGACCTGCCCGCTTATGTGGAACCCACATTCAA
>JAZNDB010000248.1:0-4964 GCA_045587845.1 Faecousia sp. | reverse complement strand
CATTACCAGTTCCACTGCCTATGACCAGTTTTTTGTTAAAGGCCGCAGTTTTTTTGAAAACGTCTCACAACTGGTTGATGAACTGTTTAACGATTATCTCCGCAGGCCGGGGTTTGTGGAGCCATTGGCTGCTAAATTTTGCAACGGCACCACGGTTACCTGCGAAGGTTTAAGTCAGTGGGGCAGCCAAAATCTTGCCCAGCAAGGATATAATTCCACACAGATAATCAGAAGCTACTACGGAAATGTGGAAATCGTACAGAATGCGCCTATTCGGGGAATTACATCTACCTATCCGGGAACACCGTTGCGGGTTGGGAGTACAGGACCGTATGTCACCATTGTGCAGGCATCGCTGAACAGAATCTCACAAAATTATCCCGCCATTCCCAAAGTTCCGGCAGTTGACGGTATATACGGAAGTCGGACCGAAGCTGCTGTCCGAACCTTTCAGCAGGTTTTTGGATTAACTCCTGACGGTATTGTTGGGCCGGCAACCTGGTATGCGCTTGTTCGATTGTATACCGCTGTAAACTCACTCTCAGAGCTTAGAAGTCAAGGGCAACAGTTTTATGCAATTAACTGGTCGCCACCCAATGCATTACAGTTGGGAGATACCGGTGATAAGGTGCGACATCTGCAGTATATGTTATCTGTTCTTTCTGCATATATTTCCGAAATTCCACCGCTTACCATAGACGGAATTTTTGGAACTGCCACACGCGCTGCTGTACTGGCCGCCCAAAGACGTTTCCGTCTGCCGGAAACCGGTGTTGTTGATGCCCAGACCTGGAATGAAATCTATAACCAATTCTCCGGGATTGAAAACACAACCCTTAGAAGCGGGGAAACATTCCCAAGAGCACCAGAGGCAACTGCGCCGGCAAGCAACGTAAGACCTGCAGGTAATTTCAGACGAGGCAATGGCGTCTCCCCCGCCCCACAGGTCAACTATGCCAAAACAACCACCATCACCCAGTTCCCCGGAAGAGATTTAAGTATCGGCGGTCAAGACGTAGTTAGACAGGAGGTAGTCAGATGAGACCGGGAGAATCCTTTGTTGAGCAGCCAATTCGCAGTTTGCAAACAATGCTACGTGTCATTTCCGAGAATGATCCAAGACTGCCAACCGTTATTCCCGATGGCATCTACGGTCCGACAACGATGAATTCGGTTACAGCCTTTCAACGTCTTTACGGCTTGCCTATAACCGGGATAACTGATCAGCAGACTTGGGATAAAATTGTTTCAGTTTACGAATTGGCCCTGATTTCTGTCGGCCCTGCAGAACCCATAGAAATTATATTGCAACCCGGAGAAGTATTTCGTTTAGGTGATAGCAATGCATATATTTACCTCTTACAAAGCATACTGATACAGTTATCAAACGATAACCCAACAATCATTGCGCCGACTCATAACGGTATATTTGACAACCCCACAAGTGAAGCTTTAGCGGCATTTCAGTATCTGGCGGGACTTCCGGTCACTGGTGAAATGGACAAAATAACCTGGAAGTATCTTGTGAAACAATTTACACTAAGCGCAAGCAGACAAGCAAACCGTTAAATTTGTAAAAATTTTGCAATTCTACTGGCACCTACTTGATTCAACAGTAAATTAGAGATATAATATAAGTTACGAAGGTAATCCCGTGGAGGAACGCAGATATGTTATTTAAAGATTGGAAGAAGGAAATATGCACAATTCCAAATCTGCTGAGTATGTTTCGGCTGGTATTGATCCCTGTATACATTGCCATCTACTTAAACGCAGATAATGCAGCCGATTATTATTTGGCTGCCGGAATCCTTGCGGTTTCCTGCTTAACTGATATGATTGACGGAAAAATTGCCAGACATTTCAATCAGATTACCTCCTTTGGCAAAATTCTTGACCCCCTTGCTGACAAAGCAACCCAATTCACACTTATTATTTGTCTGAACTTGAAATACAGTTTTCTTTGGTATCTGGTAATCCTTTTCGTAATGAAAGAGAGCTTTCAATTGATAGCCGGCGGTGTCAATCTCCGCAAGGGCAGAATGCTAAAGGGCGCGCTAATCAGCGGAAAGGTTTGCACTACAATTCTGTTTATCAGCCTGATTGTTTTAGTAATGCTGCCAAATCTCAGCGCAGATATTGTAAAGATTATTGCATTCATTGATGCAATCTTTATGCTGATTGCTTTTAGCGAATATGTCATTGCCTATTTCTTTAAAGATAATAAATTCCAAGCCCTTGAAAATTAAAAGACAGCCCCCTGCAAATTGCAGGGGACTGTTTACCAATATTTTTAATTAGAAAATGCCTTGCTCCATCATTGCTGTTGCAACCTTCTTGAAACCGGCAAGGTTTGCACCGGCAACCAGATTGTAACCCAGGCCATACTCCTCTGCTGCCTCTGCAGAAGCCTTGTGGATATTGATCATCATCTTATGCAATTGCTCATCCACTTCCTCAGCCGTCCATACAAGACGTTCAGAGTTCTGACTCATTTCCAAACCGGAAACGCCAACACCGCCTGCATTAACCGCCTTAGAGGGCGCAACGATCATACCAGGCTGCTCCATCAGGAAATACAGCGCATCGTTGGTAGTAGGCATATTAGCAACTTCGATGTAGTACTTTACACCATTTGCTACAATACGCTTTGCCTGCTCCATATTTACGTCATTTTGCATAGCGGAAGGCATTATAATGTCGGCCTTCACACCCCAGGGCTTTTCGCCGGGGAAGAATTGAACACCAAACTTGTCAGCATAATCCTGCACACGGTTGCGGCCGGAAGAACGCATCTCGAGCATATAATTAACCTTTTCTTCAGAAGAAGAAACGCCATCGGGATCGTAAATATAGCCGTCAGGACCGGACAGGGTTACGACCTTTGCGCCCAAATGCATTGCCTTCTTACAAATACCCCAAGCAACGTTACCGAAGCCGGAAATCGCAATGGTCTTGCCCTCAATGGTTTCACCCTCGTGCTTCAGAACTTCCTGCAGATAGTAGACAGCGCCATAGCCGGTTGCTTCGGGACGGGTCAGGCTACCACCATAGCTGAAACCCTTACCGGTAAGAACACCGTTCTCCCAGACACCCTTCAAACGACGGTACTGACCAAACAGATAGCCAATCTCACGACCGCCAACACCCATATCGCCTGCGGGTACGTCAATGTCAGGTCCGATATAACGGTACAGTGCAGTCATAAAGCTTTGGCAGAAACGCATAATTTCCGCATCGGACTTACCGGCAGGATCAAAGTCGGAACCGCCCTTACCGCCGCCCATAGGCAGTCCGGTCAAGCTATTCTTAAATGTCTGTTCAAAACCAAGGAACTTAATAATACTGGGATTCACATTGGGCTGGAAACGCAAACCGCCCTTATAGGGTCCGATTGCACCGTTAAACTGGCAACGGTAGCCGGTATTGGTATGGGTCTGGCCATTATCGTCCACCCAAACAACACGGAAAGTAAACATACGTTCCGGCTCAACAATGCGATTGAGCAGGTCAGCCTTTTCGTATTCCGGATGCTTATCGATCATCGGCGCAATGGATGTAAGCACTTCTTCCACGGTCTGGACGAACTCAGGCTCGTTGCTGTGCTTCACCTTTACATTTTCAATGACACTTTCCACATATTTATTCATCAATCTTTCCTCCATTCACGATTGAAAGTATATGCTAATGCTAGCACATTTTGGTTATATTATCAATAGACTAATTTGCTAAAATTTTGTAGAATAGTATTACCAATCATTGGGAAATATAAATAACAACTATAACAATTTTATTATTCTTTGGAGGATGTCCTATGAGAAAGAGAATCTGTATCCTTCTAATCGTATGCTTGGTTTTATCCCTATGCGCTTGCAAGGAAAAAACACCGGTTATATCTGATCCCCCTGAAAATGGCCAAACCAACACCCAGTCTTCTTCCGTATTAAATTCTACCGAAGAAAACACCGAAATGGTAGCAGTGTCAGTACCTGCAGTTACTGAGAATATTACTTCTGACAATGGCACTGTTTTATTCCAGTATACCTATCAGAATATATCCTTGGTTCTGCATAAACCGCAGGTTGCAGACAAGGTAATATTAGATTTCTTAACTCGCGTTGACAGCACAAGAACCTCTGCAACAACCACTGCAGATATGGCAAAATCAGCCTATAATGGCAGTACAGATTGGATTCCCTACCTATATCACATCACCTACAGTCCCACACGAATTGATAGTAAGGTACTGAGTTTGTTCGGTAATAACGTTGTATTTAGCGGTAGCGGTCATCCGGAACGCACCTGTGTCTCTGCCAACTATGATCTGCTCACCGGTGATGTGTTAACACTGGCAAGTATTATGGATATGAATGCAAAGGCAGAACAGTTCTACCAACTGGTACTCAAGGGCCTGTCCGAAATGGCTGAAGGCGATTTTCTTTACGATAACTATAAAGAAATTGTGAAAGCCCGTTTTTCCGGCGACACCAGCCAGGATGAAGTTTGGCATTTCTCACAAACCGGTCTTGTCTTCTACTTTGCGCCCTATGAAATTGCGCCTTATTCCTCCGGTGTTGTTACCGTAGAAATTCCTTATGAGAAGCTAAAGGGTCTTATTCACGATGACTATCTGCCCGAAACACGCAACGCAACAAAGGGAACTCCTGCCGTAACCGCCTTTGATAAGGTTGATCTGGAGTCACTGGACCACGTAGCAGAGCTCATTACCAATACAGACGGCAAAATGTATATGCTGCAATGTAGCGGTCATATTCAGGACGTACGCATTCTGGTCTCTGATCCTGCTGCAAGCTATACCGCCTTTGCTGCCTACAATCTTACCCCCGGTAACGGTATTATGGTGCAAGCAGACGACACCCTCCTTCCGCTTATGAAACTCAGCTACAAATCCGATAATGAAACTGTAGTAACACCTTTCATCAAATAAAAAGAAGGCTGCCGAT
>JAZNDB010000247.1:0-2898 GCA_045587845.1 Faecousia sp. | reverse complement strand
TCCTGCGGACGATCCCAATTCCGACCAGATTACCACCCACTTTGAATACCACTCCATGGAGGAAAACCTGCTGAAGCTGGATATGTTGGGGCACGATGATCCCACCATGATCCGAATGATGGAGGATATGACCGGTGTGGATGCCAAAACCATTCCGCTGGACGATAAGGACACGATGTCCATTTTTACCTCCTCCAAGGTGCTGGCCTATGAGGATGATAAAATTCTTGGGCCTACCGGCGCGGTGGCAGTGCCGGAGTTTAACACCCGATTTACTCGCGGAGTTTTGCTGGATACAAAGCCAGAGAAGTTTGACTTTCTGGTACGTATTTCCGGCTATACCCACGGTACAGACGTGTGGCTGGGCAATGCGAAGGATTTGATTGTGTCGGGCACAGCCCGGGTAGACCAGACTATCGGCTGTCGTGACGACATTATGATCTATCTGATCTCCTGCGGTCTGCCGGAAAAGAGAGCCTTTAAGATTATGGAGGCAGTCCGTAAGGGCAAGGGCCTGCCCGATGGGGCAGAGGAGGAGATGATAGCCGCCGGTGTGCCGGACTGGTACATCGGTTCCTGCAAGAAGATTAAATACCTGTTCCCCAAAGCCCACGCGGTTGCTTATGTTATGATGGCTTTCCGTATTGCTTGGTTTAAGGTGAACCACCCGCTGGCATTCTACTCTGCATATTTCTACCGCCGCAGTCAAAAGGGCGGCTTTGATGCAGTAACAATGACAGGGGGCAAAGATACAGTGGTTGCCAACATTAAGGCAATCGAGGCCAACGAAGATGCTACCGCCAAGGATGAGGATTTGCTCACCACCTTAGAGGTCGCCTATGAATTCTATCTGCGTGGCTTTGAATTTGCTCCCATCAGCCTGTATGACAGCCACGCAACCAAATTCCTCATCAAGGACGGCAAGCTGGTGCCACCCTTTGTGGCGGTTTCCGGCTTGGGTGAAACAGCTGCGTGGGATTTGATGAACGGACGGGAGGGGAAAACCTTTATTTCCATTGAGGAGGTTGCTGCCGCCTGTCCCAAGGTGTCCAAAACCCATATTCAAATGCTGAAAGAGGCGGGCGCTTTTGGAGATCTGCCCGATACGAGTCAGGTTAACCTGTTTGATAGCTTTTAAGGAGGTATCTTATGCAAGACATTGGAATGCAGTTTCACATTCGCTGCAAAGAGGGCGATGTGGGCAGATACTGCTTTTTGCCCGGCGATCCCGGGCGTTGTGAGGCAATCGCTTCTCATTTTGATAACCCTGTGCATATCGGTATGAATCGGGAGTATAACATCTATACAGGTACGTTGCTGGGAGAAAAAGTGTCTGTTTGCTCTACAGGTATTGGCGGCCCTTCCGCTGCCATTGCTATGGAGGAACTGGCGGCAATCGGTACGGATACCTTTATCCGTATCGGTACCTGTGGTGGTATTGATATGGATGTGCTTCCCGGTGATGTGGTGGTTGCAAACGGCGCAATTCGCTTTGAGCATACTTCCTTGGAATATGCGCCTATGGAATTTCCCGCAGTGCCCAATTTTGAAATTACCGCCGCGCTGAAAGCATCCAGTGAGGATTTGGGCTATCGCACCCACGTGGGTGTTGTGCAATGCAAAGACTCTTTCTACGGACAGCACGCGCCGGAGAAAAGTCCTGTTTCCTATGAACTGCTGCAAAAATGGGAAAGCTGGAAACGGCTGGGGGTAAAAGCCAGCGAGATGGAGTCGGCAACCCTGTTTGTGGTAGCTGCTGCGTTGGGTGTCCGTTGCGGCAGCTGCTTCCACGCAGTGTGGAATCAGGAACGGGAAAAGGCAGGTCTAATGATGCCAATGACCGAAGATACCACAGGCGCAATCCGTGTAGGGATTGAAGCGATGAAGCGCATCATCGCAGCAGATAAAAACGGAGGATAACTATGCAATATGATGTGTTGATTATTGGCGCAGGTCCCGGCGGTATCTTCTCCGCTTATGAACTGACCAAAGAGAATCCTGGCTTAAAAGTTGCGGTGTTTGATGCCGGCAACGAACTGAATAAACGGCATTGCCCCATCGACGGAGATAAGATCAAAGCCTGTATCAGCTGCAAAAGCTGTTCTATTATGAATGGCTTCGGTGGCGCAGGCGCATTTTCCGACGGTAAGTATAATATTACCAACGATTTTGGCGGTACGCTCTATGAATACATCGGCAAAAAGCAGGCGCTGGAGCTGATGCATTACGTGGACGATATCAATATGCGTTACGGCGGAGAGGGTACAAAGCTCTACTCCACCGCAGGCTCTAAATTTAAGAAGCTGTGTATTCAAAACGGCCTGCATTTACTGGATGCCTCTGTTCGCCATTTGGGAACAGATAAGAACTATGTGGTGCTGGATAACCTCTACAAAGAGCTGAAGGAAAAGGTAGACTTTTACTTCAATACACCTGTGGAGTCCATCTCTATTTTGAAGAATGGCTATGAAATTCACTGCGCCAATGGAACATTCACCTGCGATAAGTGCATTATTTCCGTAGGCCGCAGCGGTAGCAAATGGATGGAAACGGTTTGTAAGGACCTAGGTATTGCAACAAAGTCTAACCGCGTAGACCTGGGTGTCCGTGTGGAATTGCCTGCAGAGGTATTCTCCCATTTGACCGACGAGCTTTACGAGAGTAAAATCCTCTACCGTACCCAAAAGTACGGCGATTTGGTGCGTACATTCTGTATGAACCCCAAGGGCGCAGTGGTTAACGAAAATACCAATGGCATTGTCACGGTTAACGGCCATAGCTATGAAGATCCTGCCAAGCAGACGGAAAACACAAACTTTGCCCTTTTGGTATCCAAGCATTTTTCAGAGCCCTTTAAGGATAGTAACGGCTATGGCGAGTCCATAGCGCGGCTGAGCA
>JAZNDB010000246.1:0-3961 GCA_045587845.1 Faecousia sp. | reverse complement strand
ATGCCTCGGTCAAGCAGGTAATGACCATCCAGCTTGCGGCGTCGTATACATCGCTGGGCATTTCTTCTCCAGACAAAGCCGCGCCAAAGAATGCCTGCAAAGTCAATGTATCCATACCGCCGTGACCGGCATCAATTTGTTCCTGGGTAATGTTTTTCCATACAGCAGGCAGATTTTCTTCGTAAATCCCCTTGTCGTTTCCGCTGTAATCGGAAATGGGCATTTCGTGGTTAAACTCCATTTCGTCCGTGAGAACCACATGATCCGGTACGGAGAACAGCCCCTTGGTGCCGCTGATCGTAAATTCACGGCTATAGGCTCTGGGAAGTGTGGTATCCAGCTTCAGGCTGATCAAGCATCCGTCAGCACACAAAATATTGGTACAAACCACATCGCCTTGCGCAAACTGTTTGTCCTGCAGGAAGGCATATTCTTCCTTGCCCTGCACATAGGCATTTAATCCTCTTGCTTTGGATGCCATAGAAGTGAGTTTAAGCATACGGTTGCCACGGTTAATGTTCAAAAGCTTGGCAATCGGACCTAAATTGTGGGTAGGATAGTTGTCACAATTGCGAATCAGATAATTGCGCAAACGGTAGTGCCGGTTTTTAACTCCGCCGCAGATCTCACTGCGAAGATCGTGACCGTAAGCACCGTGGGCATAGACTACCTCGCCCAGCTTGCCTTCCCGAGCCATACGGGTTGCAACCAGTTCTTCCTTACCGAAGCAGCAGTTTTCCAGGAACATAAACGGTGTCTTAGTCTTCTCCCAGGTATGTACCAAAGACCAGCAATCCTCCACGCTATATCCGCCGCCTACCTCCAGACCGCAGATTTTTCCGTTTTCCATTGCCTCGATTGCCAGAGGCACATGGGCTTCCCAGGAAGCGGAAATGATAACTGTATTTACATTGGGATCTTGCAGAAGCTGGCTATGATTGGTATATGTTGCAGGCTCAACACCGCGCTTTTCCTTTACTTTAGCCGCGGCATCCTGCACACGATCTTCATACTCGTCGCACAACGCAACAACATCTACATCAGTAAAATAATTCAGAACATTGTTTAAAAGGCCGCTGCCTCTCTGACCTAAACCTAAAAATCCTAATTTAATCTTTTCCATTTATATCACCTTTTCTTAATTTACAGGGTTTGTCCCTGTACAACACTTTCTTCTAACAGGCGGAACATTTTTTCGATTTCCGCCAATTCGCTTTCCTTATTCTTTTTCAGCCAAGATGCACGGTATTGCATCAGCCATGCTTCCGTGTCGGTCAATCGTTCCACGGCATAGCCACGAAGCTTCATCATCAGTTCCGCCATTACCGCAACACCCTGAACGGCGATCAATATTTCCTGACGAAAATAGTCCTTTCCCCAAGTTTCCAATCGCAGCTGTTCCAAAATCTCCACGCTCTGATTCCTTGCAGACAGTAGTTCTGTTTCTTTCCGGTCTGTAAATTTCAGCTTGCCCGGGCAGTACAAATTGTTATACATCCACGACAAATCGCCATAGTGGACTATTTGTTCAAGTTGGCTGATACGCTGCAGTATATCAAATGTACCACTATGGTTATAAAGCAACGCATCTGCGAAAGCCGCAACTGTTTGAATATCAGTAGATACATTCCAGCTTCTGGCTGCGCCGTAAACAAGTCCAAACAATGACAAATCGAAGCTGCACGGATCTCCGTAGTCACCCCAATTGGTATTTAAAACACCCATTGCGCCATATTGTTTTGCAAGCAGGGTCATATTCGTAATATTGGGGATCGATTCTGAGAGGTGTTCACTAAAATGATTCCATGCCCATGTGGCAGGGCAAACAATTTGGGGTTGTACAGCTTTGCTGAATTGCCGTACCTTTTCTTCTGCCTCATTTTTGTCCGCACCATAAAACCAATTTAAGAAGATGGTATCCTTGGGGATTTCCTGTACATAATCCATATGCTGAAGGATCACATCTCCCCACATCATCACCTGTTTGCCTTGGTTTTTCAAGTATGCGATCAATTGATTTACAAAATCCACATACAGCTTTCCAATATCTTTGTCCTTGTGTTTTCCGTTTTGCAGGTCAAAGGTTTCATCACAGCAGATGTTGAATTTATCAGACCGGAACAAGGGCAAAAACTGGTCAATCATACCTTTGATCAGTGAAAAACTCTCCGGATGTAAAGGATCAATGGTATGATGCGCCATGCGCTCCTGCCAATAAATATGCTTCGGCTCGTAAGATTCCAGCACTTGCAGGTGCTTGTATTGAGGTTTTTCCAGAAGTTCATAAAGATGTCCAAAACAGGATAAGGATGGGATCAGCTCAATAAAATTCTCATAGCAATAATCATCCAGCTGACGAATCTCCTGCGCTGTTAAGCATCCGGTTCTTTCTACAGAATCCGCATATTCCCAGAAAGCAAAGGAATGCTCCACATAAAGCTGCAAGGAGTTTATCTTCATATAAGCAAGATAATCCACCAGTTCTTTTAAAGTATCCATTGTAGGAATCTTACCTCTTGTCACATCGTGGTAATACCCCCGGAATGCAAAATCCGGTGCATCTTCTATATGACAGGCATAGACTGTTTCATTGGACAATAGTTGCCGCAGTGTTTGCACGCCATAGAACGCGCCAACCTCGGAAGGCGCGGTAATCACAACACCTGCATTGGTGAGGTCAAGTGTATAGCATTCTTGCGTTCCCTCTCCAATATGCACCATAAAGGGTAAGCCGTTTTCACTGTTCGGCAATTTTTGAATTGCCTTGACCAAGCGTACATCCATATTGGTACTGTCACAGCGAATTGTTCTGTTTTCAATTCTTTCCTGCGTCGTTTCAAATAGCTGAGGCATTGGAATCAGATGCATAGTAGTATTCTCCTGTCTTTATCTGACTAAAACACTTCTAAAAGTCAATTGGTAAAATTGACTTTTAGAAAGGTGCTATCCTGGTGGGCGGCAGGAAGCCCTGCCTCCCCTTGGGAATCAAAACTCTCTCTTTTCAATTGGGGTTTGCTTAGGATACTGTGATATTGTCGATATAGCCATTAACTGTGGTCCAGTTATACAAATCGATCAGTGCAACATCCACAGGAGCATTATTCCGATTATCCGCGCAACCTGATCTTTGGAGTTCTTTGAGGTTAAAGGTAGCACGAATATAGCCATCTTCCAAAACCTCCGTTGTAATACCGACATAATCTACCTTCTCACCTTTTTCCGTCAAGCGGAAATCGCCGTAGAATGTGGTCCACTTAGAGCCTCTGAAGATAACAGCAATTTCACCGGAACCATCTGTCTTGTAATCGAAGCTGAGGGTGTCGTAGTCACCGGCAGTATCCAGATAGAAGAAATTATCTACGCCTGCGGAAAACGCCTTGCCGCGATTTACAGGCGCAGGTTCATCCGTATCATCACCCTCATCCTGAACAATATCAATATCATCCACATACAGGTGCATTGTGTAGCCGTCCGCACTGGGAGCAGTGCTGCTTGCCTTTAGACGGATTGCACTAACATCTGTCACGGAATCAATGCCAAACAGTTCGTTCAGATCCCAGGTAAGCTCTGCCCATTCCCCATCAGCTTGTACAACTTTACGATATTCACCGCCAAAGTCTGTGACCCACTTGTCCGTACCGTTTTCATTTACAACAACAGTCAAGCCCACATTGATGGCGACATCGCCAGCATTCTTCACTTTCAAAGTAAGAATACCGTGACTCCAGTCAGTAACGGCAAATTCGTCTGCCAGAGCAAGACCATTCTTTTCCAGCAATGTGCCTAAGGTTGCGCCGTAAGTGTACAGATAATCGCCTCTGTAGTAACACTCCAGGGAGGAAACGCCACCTGCAGTGACCTCATAATTTACCTTAGTGGAGATGTCTGTATAAGTACCTGCAATCGCATTATCAACCTTGTCGGGGAACAAAGATGTTTCACTTTCCGTTGTAGCTACCAG
>JAZNDB010000245.1:0-5601 GCA_045587845.1 Faecousia sp. | reverse complement strand
AAGGAGAATGAGAGCCACTACACCTACCTGCGTGAGCGGGCAGAGCATATCATTCGTGTTGTTAAGAACGAGGAAGAGAATTTTGCCCGCACCATCGATACCGGTATGCGTATTTTTGCTGAAAAACTTGCTGCTCACAAGGCAAACGGTGAAACGGTATTTTCCGGTGAGGATGCGTTCCTGTTGGCAGACACCTATGGTTTCCCAGTAGACCTGACAGTAGAAATGCTGGAGGACGAGGGCTTAACTCTGGATATGGACAAGTTTGTTGCTTGCCGTGAAGAGCAGAGAGTCCGCGCCCGTGAGGCTCGTAAGGCTTTGGGTGACCTGGGCTGGGCTGGTATCGATTTGGGCCTGGATACAACGCCCACAGAGTTTGTAGGCTATGAGAGAAATAACTGCGAGGCAAAGATTCTTGCGGTTTGCGTTGGCGAAGAGGTTACCGGCTCTATTACCGGCGGCGAAAAGGGTATTATTGTACTGGATAAGACCCCGTTCTATGCAGAAATGGGTGGTCAGTCTGCCGATTTTGGCGTTCTACTTATGGGGGATAGCCGTTTTAAGGTCACAGGCGTTCAAAAGGATAAGGGTGGTAAATATCTGCACACCGGTGTTATGCGTAGCGGCACCTTAAAGACCGATGATGTGGTGCTGGCATCCATTGATGTGGAGCGTCGGAATGCAATTATGCGTGCCCACTCTGCAACCCACTTACTGCAGAAGGCTCTGAAGAGTGTTCTGGGTGACCACGTGCATCAGGCAGGTTCCTTGGTAGAGCCTGACCGTCTGCGTTTCGACTTTACCCATTATTCTGCGGTTACTGCCGAAGAATTGGCTAAGATTGATAGCCTGGTGCAGTCCGCGGTTCTGGAGGGCTACCCTGTAGAAGTGCGGGAAATGCCCATTGAAGAAGCTAAGAAAATGGGCGCAATGGCTCTGTTCAGCGAGAAGTACGGCGATACTGTTCGTGTAGTCAATATGGGCGGCTACTCTATTGAATTGTGCGGTGGTACGCATTTGGATAATACTGCAAAGGTTGGTCCTTTCCGTATTGAGAGCGAAGGCAGCGTAGCTTCCGGTGTTCGTCGTATTGAGGCAATTACCGGCAAAGCTTGCCTGGAGGATATGGCGCAGACCCATAGCCTGCTTTATGCCGCAGCCGGTGAACTGAAGGTAAAACCCGGTGAGCTGGTAGATAAGATTCAAAGCCAGATGGAAGAAATCAAGAACTTGAAAAAGACCATTGAGTCCTTTAAGGCAAAGGAAAACGCCGGTGAGGCAGACCGTTTCCTGTTTGGCGGCCACGATATTGGCGGCTTAAAAGTTCTGACCGTAAATGTTCCCAATGCCGATGCCGGTAAGCTTCGTCAGATGGGTGACACGCTTCGTGATAAGGCTTCCAACGTGGTTGCTGTACTGTCTGCTGTAAATGAGGATAAGATTACCTTCCTGGCGGTTTGCGGCAAGGACGCAGTTGCCAAGGGCGTAAGAGCCGGCGATCTGGTGAAGCAGGTTTGTACCATTTGCGGTGGTTCCGGCGGCGGCAAGCCTGATTCCGCTATGGGCGGTGGCAAGGATGTAATGAAGCTGGATGATGCGTTGGCAAGTGTAGACGATTTTGTGGCATCTAAGCTGTAAAAACAACAGGACGCTACCCTGCGGCAGCGTCCTGTTTTTCAAAAGGGGAGAATACAGTGCGTAGGCTGATGTGGTTTGCCGTAGGATTTACTGCAGCCTGTATTGCAGGTGCTTATCTGGCAAGTGGCTGGTGGTTGTTACTACTGGGTGTTTTTGCCTTTGTAGCGCTGACTGGAACGCTGTGTATAAAAAGCGCTTATAGCAAGAAAATAGCTTGTCTGTTATGTGGCTGTATCATAGGACTTGTGTGGTTGTTCGGTTTTGACAGACTCTATCTGCAACCTGTCCGGCTGATGGACGGACAGGCAACCGTTTTACGTATTACGGTTACCGATTATGCACGTTCCACGCAGCTGGGTGTTACCGCAGAAGGGAAAACAAATCTGCAAGGCAAAACCTATCGTGTGCAGTTTTATGTCAATGAACCGGTCGATCTTTCACCGGGAGATACGGTAGAGGGTGGCTTTGAACTCCGTTATACCGGCGGTGGCGCAGAAAAACCTACCTATCATCAGGGTAAGGGGATATTCCTGTTGGCGTATCCAAAAGGGACAATTGAAATACAAAGTGAGGAAACAGCGCCGGCAAAATATTTTGCGTCTGTTCTGCGGCATAAGATTCTGTCGCTTTTGCAGAGTGTTTTTCCTGCAGATACTGCACCCTTTGCCAAGGCCTTGCTGATAGGAGATGTCTACGACCTGTCCTATGAAACAGTAACGTCCTTGAAGATAAGCGGCATATACCACGTAGTAGCGGTGTCCGGTATGCACGTGTCCATTTTATTTGCGCTGGTGTATACGCTGTGTGGAAAACATCGGGTGTTTACCGCCTTATTTGGAATACCTGTTTTGTGCCTGTTTGCTGCCGTGGCGGGATTTTCACCGTCTATTGTTCGCGCCTGTGTAATGCAGGTGCTGATGATCATTGCGTTGTTTACCAATAAAGAATATGACCCGCCAACTGCATTGGCATTTGCGGTACTGTTGCTGCTTGCGAGCAATCCGCTGACCGTTACGTCAATCAGCTTCCAGCTTTCTGTTGGTTGTATTGTAGGTATCTTTCTTTTTACACAAAGGATTCATAATTACCTTTTGCAGGAAACCCGGTTAGGTCCTGCCAAAGGTAAAAGCTTAAAGGCAAGATTAACCCGCCGGGTTGTCATCTCTGTTAGCGTTACCCTTGGGGCAATGTCGTTGACAACACCTCTGTGCGCAATGTACTTTGGCAGTGTCAGCATCATTGGTATTCTTACAAATTTGCTACTGCTGTGGCTGGTTAGCCTTGTGTTTTACGGTATGATTGCAGCCTGCATTTTCGGTGCAATATGGCTGCCGTTGGGAATTGGTATCAGTTGGGTGTTATCTTGGCCGATACGTGGTATTTTGTGGGTGACAGATATGATTTCAAGAGTTCCTGTGGCATCGGTTTATACCAGCAGCGTGTATATTGTGGCGTGGCTGATCTTCGCCTACATATTGCTGAGTGTATTTCTCAAGACAAAGAAGAAGCATCCCTTGGTGCTGACCTGCTGCCTTTTGGCAGGGCTTGTTGGGGCAGTTGCATTTTCCTGGATAGAACCAAGGCTGGATGATTTTCGTATTACCGCCATTGATGTAGGCCAAGGTCAGTGTCTTCTTCTGCAAAACGAGGGGAAATACTATATGGTGGATTGTGGCGGCGACAGCGACGAAAAGGCAGCCGACGAGGCATCGAAATTGCTTCTTTCCCAAGGTGTTTTCCGGCTGGACGGACTGATTATCACCCATTATGACACAGACCACGCTGGCGGCGCAGATGAACTACTCACCAGAATCCCCGCAGATAAAATCTATCTGCCTGTTTTCGATGGGGAAAACTCTATAAAACAGGAATTGACAGAAGAATATGCATCGCAAATCCAGTGGGTAAAAGAGGATTTGGTGCTGGATGATGTTGGTATCACCATTTATGCCTCACAGCAGACAAGTGACGCTAACGAAAGCAGTCTGTGTGTCTTGTTTCAACCGGAAAAATGTGATATACTGATTACCGGTGACCGTTCTATGGACGGCGAACAGGAACTGTTAAACCGTGTGACCTTGCCGGATCTGGAAATACTTGTGGCTGGACATCACGGCTCAAAAACATCTACATCCTTAGAGTTGCTCAAAGCAACCTGCCCGGAGATTGTGTTAATCTCTGTGGGTGAGGACAACAGATATGGACATCCTACGGAAGAAACCTTGGGACGGCTGAGCATATTTGGATGTAAGGTGTATCGAACAGATTTGGAAGGTACGATTATTTTAAGGGGGTGACGGTATGGCAAAAAGAGAGGAACGACCCAATATGCTCCCAATGCTGAAGGAGCAAATCCGGCAGGATAGTCCCGGTCGGTTGTACTTTTTCTATGGCGAAGAGGTTTTTCTTCTGCACCATTACCTGAAACAACTCCATAAAATATGTATTGACCCGGTAACCGAGTCTTTTAACTATCACAAGCTCACTACGGAAACCTTTGATTTGCAGAGCTTTGCAGATAGCGTTGAAAATCTCCCTATGATGGCAGAACGCACAATGGTGGTAGTGGACGAGATCGACCTGTTTAAGCTGAATGAGGCCGACAGGGAACGGGCTATGGAAATTATTTCCGACATTCCCGAGTACTGCACAGTGGTATTTACCTATGAAACCACTGCGTTTAATCCTGATAAACGGAAGAAAAAGCTGTGGGATACTGTTGATAAAAACGGTATGCTTGTGGAGTTCCAGAAGCAGAATCAGCGGGATTTAATCAACTGGATCAGCCGGCATTTTGCCGCATCCGGCAAGAAAATTACGCCTGCATTGTGTAATTATCTCATTGATATTACCGGCGGTACGATGACAACACTTTCCGGTGAGATTACCAAAATCTGCGCCTATTCCGGCAGTGATGAGGTGTGCAAGGCGGATATTGATGCGGTGGTAGAGCCTGTACTGGATGCAGCGGTGTTCCAAATGACGGATTTGCTGGGGCAGGGAGAATATGGAACCGCCCTTTTAAAATTGCAACAACTGCTCAAAATGCAAGAAGAACCTCTGAGCATTCTAGGCGCTATCGGCGCCCATTTCCGTAAGTTGAGCACAGCAAGAATCCTTTTGGACAACGGCAAAAATGCCGATGATTTAATGGAACTCACCGGAATGAAGGACTACCCTGCCAGAAAGACTGTGGCAGCGGCCAACCGTTTTTCTGCAGCCTTTTATCGCAAGGCATCGGAATTGATATTAGAATGCGATGTGAAGATAAAGACCTCTATGGATACACCTGAACATATTCTGGAGGTGCTGATTTTGCAGCTTTCTCAGGAGGCTAAAAATGATTAAAATTCGGCAGGCGATTGTGGTAGAGGGACGTTACGATAAAAACACCCTATCCCAAATTGTAGACGCTCCAATTCTGGAAACAGCCGGTTTTGGTATTATGAAGGACAGATCGCAGCTGTCACTGCTAAGAAAAGTGGCAAATAGCCGCGGCCTGATTGTCTTTACCGATTCGGATGGGGCTGGTTTTGTAATTCGCAACTTCCTGAAAGGCGCAATCCCGCCGGAACAGCTAAAACACGCCTATATCCCCGATGTTTACGGCAAGGAACGACGGAAATCTGCTCCCGGAAAAGAGGGGAAGCTGGGCGTGGAGGGTATGACACCCGATGTAATTATAGAGGCGCTTCGCAAAGCAGGCGCAACCATTGAGGGAGAAAGCACGGAACGTTCTGCAGGAAACATTACCAAGCAGAATATGATGGAATTAGGCCTTTCGGGCTGCGCAGATAGCGCTGCGAAACGGAGGGCGCTTCTTAAAAAATTAGAACTGCCGGAGCATATGAGCAGCAATGCGCTGTTACAGGCGCTGAATCTTCTGATGGATTTACGCACGCTGCAGGCTTTGGTACGTGGAGAAGACAATGATTGATATTGGGGTTAAAAACTTAACAAAGT
>JAZNDB010000244.1:0-7145 GCA_045587845.1 Faecousia sp. | reverse complement strand
ATTTCCAAACGGCCGGCAAGCATAGCTAAAATCAAGGTCAGCTTGGACAGAATGCTGTAATGGGCAAAGGTGCAGGTAGGTCCTACTGCGGCCATACCGGGGCCGATGTTGTTAAAGGTTGCCAACACGGCGGACAGATTTGTTTCAAAACTGAAGCCGTCCAGGGACAGAATCAGGGTGCATACCACAATGCTAATCACATAAGCGGCAAGATAAGCGTTGGTGTTGGAAAGAACTTTTTCGTTTACGGGTTTGTTATTGGAACGTACAACCAACACTTTTTGGGGGTTGAGAATTTGCCGGATATTCCGGCGCAAGGCCTTAAACAGAAGCAGTACCCGTATACATTTCAAGCCGCCGCCGGTAGAACCGGCACAGGCACCAACAATCATTAAAAGCAGCAAAATTCCTTTGGAAAAGGCAGGCCACAGGTCAAAATCTGCAGTGGAGAAGCCGGTGGTAGTCATAATGGAGGATACCTGGAATGCTGCGTGGCGGATTGTTTCCTCCAGTGTACCATACAGCGGACGAATGGATAATACCAGGGCGACTACACAGGCAATTGCCAAACCCACATACAGTCGCAACTCCTCGTCTTTCCAAACACTTTTCAGCTTACCCAACAGAAGCAGATAATAGCAGCTGAAATTAATGCCGAACAGGAACATAAATACAGTGGTGACGTTTTGTATGTAGGGGCTGGCTTGGGCAAGGGATGTATTCCACACACCAAAACCGCCTGTGCCGGCTGTGCCGAAAGCAGTGCACAGAGCCAATAGCCAGTGCATGCCGCCTGCTAACAGGAAAAGGAAGTTGACGATGGTAAGCGCAATGTAAATCATGTAGAGAATGGTTGCGGTTTGGCGCATTTTTGGCACCAATTTACCTACGTCAGGACCGGGACTTTCTGCTCGGAGCAGGTGCATAGTAAAGCCTGAGCCTTGACTGCCGGGGAGAATTGCCAGCAGAAATACCAACACGCCCATACCACCAATCCAGTGGGTAAAGCTACGCCAGTAGAGAAGACCACGATACAGGCTTTCCACATCTGCAATTACTGAGGAGCCTGTGGTGGTAAAGCCGGATACCGTTTCAAACAGAGCGTCTATGTAACGGCTCACCTGACCGCTAAGCACAAAAGGCAGTGCGCCTAAAAGACTCATTACCATCCAGCTCAGGGCCACGCACACAAGGCCTTCCCTTGCACCGAAAAGTCTGCCTGCTCTGCGGCACAGGAGGAAAAGGCCTCCTGCCAGCGCAAGCATAATACCAACTGTTATGGCAAAGGCTTGCACACCAAGCCATTCTCCGTAGCCGATGCTGATGATAATTGCCGGGAGCATAAACACTGCTTCAATAGCAACAATCTGGGCGATAAAACGCCCCATCATCTTAAAATTCATAGATATTTCCCCTATGCAAAGATGTCACTCAACTGCTGTAGGCTGCCCCGCTGGCCGGTAACGGCAACAATATGGTCGCCAGGGACAATGCAGGAGTCACCGTTTGGTGCTTCCGACTTGGAGCCGTGAATGATCGAGGCAATCAGTACATCCGGCTTCAGCTTGATTTGCTTTAGCGGGATATTGCAGTTGGGCGTATTTTCGTCCACGATGAACTCAACTGCCTCAATTTGTCCGTCGGCAATGGTGTGAACTGACACGGCGGCACCGGTCTGGTTCTGCATGGCGCGGACGTAACGGACGATAATATTACTGCACAGCACCTTGGGGCTGATAACACTGCCCAGGTTCATTGCGTTGGCAAGGGGAATGCTTTCCTCGCGGCTGAGTTTTGTGATGGTTTGGGCAACGCCCTGGCTGGCGGCAAACAGGGATACAACCATATTGGTTTCGTCTAACCCTGTAAGGGAGACGACTGCGTCGCACTGGGCAATTCCTTGATCCTCCAACGTAGATTGGTTGCTGCAATCTCCATGAATTACGGTGGTTTCGGGGAGCTTTTCAGCCAGCGCCAGGCAACGATTGCGGTCCTTTTCCAACAATTTTACGGAGATGCCGTCTTTTTTCAGAAAGTCAGCCAAATAGTAGCTGACACGGCCACCGCCACACAGCAAAACCTGCCGCACACGGCGGGTGACTATATTTAAGTTTTTCAAAAGCAACGCCAAATCGGAGGTAGGGGCGGTGACAAAGATTCTGTCACCTTCCTGCAGCACAAAGTGACCACGGGGGGCCATAGCATGCCCATCACGCAAAACGGCGCAAACCAAAACCCGACATTTTACAATGTTGCTCATATCCATAAGAGCCACATTCTTTAGCTTGCTGGCGTTATCAATACGCAGTTCCACAATTTGGGAACGACCCTTGGCAAAGAATTCTCGTTGCAGAAAGCCGGGGAATTTCAAAAGCCGTTCGATTTCCATAGCGGCTTGTTTTTCTGGGTTTACAATCAGCGACAGGTGGAAGGTATCCCGCATAGTCATAACCTGCTCGGCATACTCCGGATCGCGAATGCGGGCGATGGTATGTACCTTGGGATTGATACCGTGGGCGGTCATACAGCATAGCAGGTTCACTTCGTCAGCGTCAGTAGCGGCAATGACCAAATCTGCATCTTGCACACCGGCTTGTTTCAGAATAGTCATAGCGGCGCAGTTTCCCTGCACACCAATTGCATCGTATTGCACCACCAATTTTTCCAAAACTTGATTATTTTGGTCAATAAGGGTTAGGGAGTGACCTTCAGCGGTGAGATGCCGCACCAAGACCTTGCCAACCTTACCGATACCTGCAATGATGATATTCATAAACAATACCCCTTTTTTGCATATTACCATATATTATAACAAATAATCTGCCATTTGGCAATATCGGCGGCAGTTTCTGCGGTTTGGATAAAACGGGTAATTTTTTCTTGCACCCAAAGAAAAACAGGCTATAATAAAGATATCTTACCATTTTATGCAAAGGAGGGCGGAATTATGAACGAAAACCAGAAAACCTATCTGCGTCGGCGGAGATGGCTTTCCGGAATTTCACTGGCAACGATAACAGTGCTGGCTGTTTTCTTAACGGTGTTTGTATGGAATTGGCTGTCCTCTTTTTCTCAGGACGATTTTCGGGCATATATCCATTCCTTTGGGGTAATGGGGTGGTTTGTGCTGCTGGGATTGCAGTTTCTGCAGGTGTTTATTGCCTTGATTCCCGGAGAACTTTTGGAATCAGCTGCCGGCTATGCCTTTGGCCCCTATATGGGCACATTGCTGTGCTATATTGGGGTTGCACTGGCTTCCGGGCTGGTGTTTTTGCTGGTGCGACGATTTGGTGTTGGGTTGGTGGAAACCTTTGTTTCCCGGGAGAAAATCAATCAACTCCGGTTTGTTAACACAGAGAAAAAGCGGAATGGTCTCATCTTTCTGCTGTTTTTGATTCCCGGCACACCGAAAGACCTTCTGACCTACTTTGCGGGACTCACCGACATTAAACTGGGCGCATTTTTGATTCTTTCCCTGACCGCCCGGCTTCCTTCTGTGATTTCCTCCACCTTTGGGGGACACCTGTTGGGAGAAGGGCAGTATTGGAGCGCGCTGCTGCTCTATGGCATTACCGGCGCGGTCAGTATTGCCGGACTGCTTTTATATAACCACATTCTTCAAAAGAAGAAAAGCAATGAGGCATAAAAGGATGCATTGGGAATCTAGGCTTTACTCTACAGCAAATTGACTTTTTCGACAAGAAGTGCTATAATGCAGAACAAGAGGCATGCTCAGCTTTATAAATTCAGGAGGAGTTTGCGCTTTCGGCACAAAATAAGGAAAAATGTTTATAAGAGAATTTTTAGGATTGTCAGGAGCAGATGGCGTTTCCTACTGGCGTGAAGCCGAGGGCGCATATTCCTGGCAACATTTAACTTTTGTTACAAGTTTGCTGGTTATTATGACGGTTTTGGCGGTCTTTTTGGGTCGCGCAAACAGGGATAAGTCCCCGAAGGAAAAGAACAAAGTGTTGATTTGGGCGGCGATTCTGATCGATGCTTTTGAAATCTTTAAGATTGTGATTCTCTGTGTAAGAAATGCAGATGATCCTGCTTACTGGCAAATGCTGTTGCCTTTGTTTCTGTGCAGCATTCAGTTGTTTGCCCTTCCGTTGGCTGCATTTACCAAGAATGGCTTAAAAGAAGTCGCCTTGGACTTTGTTATGATTTTTGGCATTCTGGGCGCGATAGTAGGCACCTATGGCGCAGCGCAGAATTATGGTGTTTATCCTGTTTTGTCTTTGGAAAACGTTTCGTCGGGACTTACCCATTCCATTTCGGGATTTGCATCTATTTATATAATGGTCAGCGGTATGCACAGTATGAAAAAGAAGAATATCGGTGCGACCTGCCTGATTCTTGCCTTTTTCTGTGTGGTGGCATATATCGTAAACATACTGGTTGATTACAATTATATGTTCTTAATGGACCACGACGGCACACCCTATCAGATTATCTATGATTTGGTTGGTGGCCACAGAGTGGCATATCCCCTTATGGTTGTGGGGCTGTTTGTGATTTATATCGTTGCTTTTTATTGGGTCTACTATGCAGTTTGCAAAAAACGTCAGAAACCTACGGCAAAAACAGAAGAACCTGCGCTAATGAAATAAGCAAAACGGCTTGGAAGCATTCTTCCAAGCCGTTTTTTGTAGTAAACAGAACAAAGCGCTTGCCGTTACGGCTTCAGCAGATAGCAGCCGGCCCGGTTGGAACTGTCTGTGACAGAGCCGATTTTTTCCGGGTGCAGATCTACCACACACAAAATGCGATCGGGTTCGCTCTTTTGCATTTTTTCAAGGTCAGCCAGATCTTCCTGAGTGAAAATAAACCTGACGGCCACAGGATGGGGCGTGTAAACAGGGGTAAAATCGGGCGCCTGACCGGTAGCCACCTGAATGACCATTCTCACAAAGTCCATACCGGTAGAATAGCGCACCATATCACTGCCGATGCAGTCGCCGCCCATTCTGCCGCCGATCTCAATGATGCGGATATTCCCCTGGTCGTCAATTTTTACTTCGGAGTGGGATGCGCCGTTTTTCAGCTCCAAAGTGTCCAGCGCGTGTTCAACCACTGCCCGGACCTTTGCCAGCATTTCCCCGGATACGGGGGCAGGCTGCAAATGGCCGGTTTCAATAAAATGGGGCGCGCCGGTGGTATACTTATAGGTCATTGCCAAAAAGTGGTGCGCTCCCTGATAGGAGATATATTCCACACTGTATTCCTGACCCTCTGCGAACTCCTCCACCAGCACTTTGTGCTCAAAACCCTCTTGCATAGCAGCGTGAACAGCTTGTGCCAGCTCCGCAGGGTCGGTAACTTTGTAGATACCCCGACTGCCGCTGCGGTCTGTGGGTTTTACGATTACCGGATAGGTAAGCTCCAAAGAATCCAAGAAGGTATCTGTATCCACCAAGATGCTCTTGGGGCTGGGATCTCCGCCCTTTTCAAATGCTTTTCGCATAAGGTGCTTGTTGGTGCTTTTGGCTGTGGCAGCCACGGAATTGCTCACAAGGCCAAGCGCCTGGGCAACATAATTGACGGTGACCATTGCCAGGTCTGAGGCGATACTGCAGATACCGCAGATGCCGATCTGCCTGCACTTTTTCAGAATCTCCTCTTTTTCTACGATGCTGATGGGATAAAAATAGTCCGCCACCGTTTCACCCACATCGCCGGCTGCCCAGGCAAACACGTGAGTGGTATATCCCATCTGTTTTGCTTTTTCGATCAAAGGCAGCTGCAGATAGCTTGCTCCGATAATCGCTAAATTCTGTTTCATTGCCAAAACCCCTTATATCGGTAAAATAAAATATTTATGGCAAGCCTGCGCTTGCCATAAATACCGGATAATCAAATTAGAAAAATGCCTTTACAGCCTGAATTACCTGCTGACAATCATCGGCAGACAAGCCATAATACATAGGCAGGCGCAGAAGCTTTTCGCTTTCTTGTGTTGTGTATTTGTCTTCGCCGTGGAATCTGCCGAATTTTACACCGGCAGGCGCGCTGTGCAAGGGGATATAGTGGAATACAGCCTGCACGCCGTTTTCCCGGAGATGCGCAATCAAGCGGGTGCGTTCCTCGATGTCCTTACACTTCAGATAGAACATATGGGCGTTATGCACACAGCCTTCGGGGATTGTGGGAATCTCCACCAGACCCTGGTCTGCCAAAGGCTTGAAAGCCTCATAATAGGTGTTCCAGCTTACCAAGCGGTTGTTGTTGATGGTATCGGCTTCTTCCAACTGCGCCCACAGATAAGCGGCATTGATTTCACTGGGCAGATAGCTGTCGCCAAAGTCAATCCAGGTGTACTTGTCCACCTGTCCACGCAGGAACTTGGAACGGTCAGTACCCTTTTCACGGAGGATCTCAGCTCTGTCGTTGTACGCTTTGTTGTTAATGAGCAACGCGCCGCCTTCACCCATAGAGTAGTTTTTGGTTTCGTGAAAGGAGAAACAACCGAAGTCGCCAATGGTACCCAGAGCTTTGCCCTTATATGTACTCATTACACCTTGCGCAGCATCTTCAACCACCATCAGATTGTACTTCTTTGCAATGGACATAATGGTGTCCATTTCGCAGGCAACGCCGGCGTAGTGCATAGGTACGATAGCTTTGGTCTTTTCGGTAATAGCAGCTTCAATCTTGGTTTCGTCAATATTCATAGTGTCGGGACGAATATCTACGAACACCAGCTTTGCGCCGCCCAAAACAAAAGCGGTAGCGGTACTGGAGAAAGTGAAGCTGGGCAGAATCACTTCGTCGCCGGGCTGAAAATCACACAGAAGCGCTGCCATATCCAGCGCGGTAGTACCGGAAGTGGTGAGCAATACCTTTTGGGCGGAGAAACGGTTCTCAATCCACGTATTGCACTTTTTGGTAAACTGTCCGTCACCACAAATCTTTTGGGAGTCGATTGCTTGCTTGATATATTCCAATTCATTCCCTGCGCGTGGGGGGACATTAAAATTAATCATATCTTTGTCCTCTTTGTGTTTTTTAGGGCATACATTTCCTACACTACTACAAAGTATACAACGGATGTGGAAAAAAAGCAATAGCATTACGAAAAAAAACGATTTTCCTGGGTTGTTATGCCGTAATGCGGTGTTGCAAGGGTAGTGGCGGGCAAGCTT
>JAZNDB010000243.1:0-4211 GCA_045587845.1 Faecousia sp. | reverse complement strand
GGTCTCCTCCAAATATTTGCAAGAACCGAAGGCAGGCTCTAACGTGGAGATATCCATTGATTTGGCTATCCAAATGGCTGGCGAGGACACTATGGCGCAGGTTATCGAGGACCTGAAAAAGCCGGACGAAAACGGAAAGCTCAAAGACGGTCACGACGTAGAGGGCGGCGCTTTTGTCGCTATGGGCGTAAAAACCGGCCAGATTTTGGCCTGCGCCAGTTACCCCAGCTACGATTTATCCACTTTCTTTGACAACTACGAAGCGCTGGCGCAGGACGCGCTGAAGCCCCTTTACAACAGAGCGCTTCTTGCCACCTATCCGCCCGGCTCTACCTACAAAATGACCACGCTGATTGCCGCTTTGGAGGCCAAAATCATCGACTCCAAAACGGAAATCCGGGATTTGGGTGTGTTCCGAAAGATTGCCGGCTGGGAAGTTTCCTGTCTGCAGTGGACCAACTATGGCGGAACCCACCAACTGGTAAATGCCGCCAAATCCTTGCAGGTTTCCTGCAACTACTACTATTACGAGCTGGGCTACCAGCTATATAAGTACAAAACCGACTATATGGATATCACTGCCAAGGGTTTGGGCTTGGGTGAGCGAACAGGCGTGGAGCTGCCGGAGTACATCGGTCAGCGGGCCAATGCCCAGACCAAGGCGGAAACCCACGTAGGTGATGACCGGGCATGGTATCAGGGCGACTCTGTGCTGGCTGCCATCGGTCAGTCGGAAAACCGATTCACACCCATTCAGCTATGCTCCTACGCCTCCGCCCTGGCAAATAGAGGCAACCGTTACAAGGCAACCTTTATGAACCGCGTCGTGTCCTCTGACTACCGCACTCTGCTGGCAGAAAACAAGCCTGAGCTTTTGAGCCATATGGACATTTCCGACGAGGCTTATGAGGCATACTCCGAGGGTATGTATCTGGTTACCCAGGACAACGGCGACTGGGGTACTGCTGCCGGCACTTTCGGCAACTATCCCATCAAGATTGCCGCCAAGACCGGTACTGCCGAAACCGGCATTAACGGCACCTCTGCCAACGGTGCGTTTGTCTGCTATGCGCCTCTGGAAGATCCCCAGATTGCCATTGCGATATACGTGGAAAAGGGCGGTCACGGTTCTACGCTGGCCACCATTGCAAAGAATATGCTGGACGTCTACTTTGATGTGGGCGAGGTGGGCGACGTGAACTCCTTTGAAAATCAAATCAGCTAAAAAACAGGTGTGCCAACGGCACACCTGTTTTTTGTTAACTTTTAAAAGAACAACAGGGAATACCAGGTAACGATATTCTCTCCGTACTGAAATTCCAGCCCGTTTTCCTCCAGGGTGGGAATCAGGTTAATGCCGTGGCTCTCCACACAAGGGTGCATTCGCTCCGGATACCGACAGGGCTGACCGTCCAACCAGGCGCAACGCTCACAAACACTGCACGCCTCGGTGGACAGAATATACGGCTCTACCCCCTGCTCCCGAAACAGTTCCCGCACCAGATTCGTCACTTCCTCGTGGGCAGGTCGGGTTGCCAACGTTTCTTCCATATTGGCGATATCGTTTACCTCGGTAATCGTTCCAATCATTAAGCAGTTGTCGAAACCTTTGCATTTGTTTTGGCATTGTGACACCGCTCCCGCCGCCGGCGGACAAGCCCAGGTTTTATTATACATCGGGCATTCTGCGCTGCAGATATAACGGATTCTTTCGGAAAATTCCAACCCTTTCGGGTCGATAAATCCGTAAAAGTACAGCGGCAGCTCTGCCAACTGTTCCTCCAGTCTTTGTAAATTCATCCCTTCAGCTCCTCCAAAATCCGTGCGCAGCCTTCCACCACATCCGTCCAGGTTTGGGTGAAATCACCGGTATACCAGGGGTCTGCCACATCCCGGTCTAAAAAAGGCAGAAAGCCGTCAAAATCCGGGAACATACGGGCAAGGCGCTGGCGGTTGTTCCGATCCATATAATAGATCCGATTGTACGTTTTCAGATCCTCTGCGGTGATCTGCCGGGCCCGGTGTCCGTCGCAGGAAATGCCGTGCCGGGCAAGCTCCCGACGGGCAGGAGGATAAACAGGATTGCCCAATTCCTCCCGGCTGGCTGCCACCGAGGCAACCTGTGCCTTATGGGAAAGACCCGCTTTTTTCACCATATCCTTCATTACAAACTCCGCCATAGGACTGCGACAAATATTCCCGTGGCATACGAATAGTATCTTTATCATTATTTAAAACTCCAAACTATGCAAATTTATACCAAGATATGCCGCTTTCGCCAGGGGTTTCGGAACATTTCCTCCACCCCGCCATCTTTTCCCGATGGCATATGGCGGTATATTGTGGCATATCTTTCCTACCAAAGGTAGTATAAAAAGTAGTAAATTCAAAAAATTCTTCAAATTTACTACTTGGGATTTTTAACAGTTTATCGGGTTTTCCCTGTAGTTTCTCAACTTTAGTTTTCTGCTTCTGCCAATTAGGCGATTTATCTATTTCTCCGTACTACTTGAAAAATTATGCTGTTTTGACCACTCTGAGGCCCATTTCCTTTTTTGAGAACTCCAACTGCAACCGCTGCAGTTCTTCCCAGGCATCTTGCAGACCCAGATGGGTGTAGGTGTCCATCGTTACACTAATCTCGGAATGGCCCATCAAGTATTGCAAGGTTTTGGGATTCATACCGCTTTTGGCCTTGTTGGTGCAGTATGTATGGCGGCACACATGGGGAGTAATCAAGGGAAGCTCTTCCTTGTAAATGCTATTGTACTTTTGCCAGGCGTGCTTAAAGTAATGCTCCCAATGCATTGCTACCGAGGGGCGGTCATCCTTGTCCAGGAACAGGAATCCAGAATAGCCGTCAATGGTCGGCTCGACCAGGGGCGGCTTTCTGTTTGCCAGGATTCTCTGGAAACAGGCGTATACATCGTCCTCCATAGGCAACATTCTTGTACCTGCGTTGGTCTTGGTGGTTTCGATGTACTTTGTGCCGTCCGACTTTCTCTGCAACTGATGGTCAATGCGGATGGTCTTGTTCTTCATATCCAGGTCACTGATGGTCAATCCCACAAACTCGGAGATTCGCAGGCCAGTATGGAACAGGATATAAATGCCGTCATAGTATTTGCGGTAGTATTCGTCCTCCTTAACAAAGGTCAAGAACTTCCGCATCTGCTCCCTGGTGATGGCTTCCCGTGTAACAGAATCGTTGATAATGACCTTTGCAAGCTCAAAGTCAAAGGGATTCTTGCGGAGGAAATCATCCTCCACCGCTGTGGCAAAAGCGGGGCGAAGCACGCCACGGATGCTGTGGATGCTGCTGTAGCTCCGCTTGTCCTCTTTTTGCAGCTTGATAAGGAATGTCTTGGCATCGGTGGTGTGAATCTTCTTGATAGGCAGATGGGCAAATGCTTCTTTCTCCAGAATATTCAACACCGTTTTATAACCCGCCTCGGTGGTGGCCTTAACACCCGTCTTGGTGGCAAGATACCGCTTGACCAGTTGCAGAACTGTCATATCACCGCCCTGGACATCAATGCCGTCTGCCAAATCCTTTTGTAGCAGCCGAATCTTCTCACGCAGGGAAAGGTCATCCTTTTTGCCTGCGGGGAGCTTGTCGGTAGGCTCAAGCTTCCAGGAATACAGGAAATGGGGTTTGTGCAGGATGTCATAGTACTTATAGATATATCGTCCGTTCTTCTTGTCTTGGCTTTCTCCGTTACGCAAAATTCTGTTTTTGCTATCTCTACGCTTTACGCTCATATTCGTTTTTCTCCTTTCATTGAGAAAGCCCCGAACATGACATACAAACATTGTAGCACAGTTCGGGACTTATTTCCATTCCTTTTTTAGATTGCAAAGGCTTCATCAAGGAAAGCCTCGAATTTTTGTCTTTTAATCGTATATTTCACACCGTTCTGGATGAACAATCCCAGGTGGCTGTATTCTTCAATCATACTACGCAGCTTCTTTTCGCCGATTCCAAAATAGAGGGCTGCCTCGGCTACGGTCAAGGCATACTTCTCACAAATACGCACATCGTTTTCTTTCAATCTCTCTCGTCCTTTCTAGTTCCGTATCTTAAATCTCAGTTCCGTATCTCTCGTCCCAGGGAAAACCCGATATTCATTTTTCAAGGTGCAGTGGGTGCAGCGAGTGCCTCCACTGCTACAATAGTAGAAATGCCCACTACTTGGCTGGGCTGACGGATG
>JAZNDB010000242.1:0-7813 GCA_045587845.1 Faecousia sp. | reverse complement strand
TTCCTGTGCGAAGCCTATGACGAGGAGGTTGTGGGACAGGATAAAAACGGCAATGATGATGTGCGTACCGTTCTCCGTCTGCACCCTGCGCTGGCTCCCTTCAAGGCTGCCGTGCTGCCCCTTTCCAAGAAGCTGGGACCCAAGGCGGAGGAGATTTACCGCGAGCTGCGGAAAGACTTTATGGTGGATTACGACGATGCCGGCTCTATCGGTAAGCGCTACCGCCGTGAGGACGAAATCGGCACACCTCTGTGTATCACTGTGGACTTCCAGACCGTGGGCGACGATACGACCGAGGCTGACAACTGTGTTACCGTCCGTGACAGAGATACGATGGAGCAGGTACGTGTTCCTATCAGTGAGCTGAAGGACTATATCGCTAAGAAGTGCGAGTTCTAAAATAGCAGCAAAAAGACGGGTTTAGGCGGGGTTTCATAAGACATTATTCGGTTTTGCCCCAGTCTTTTTCTCTGAATCTTCAGAATATTCCTATGCTGCAGGGAAAATCCCAACTGCAAAACTGCAAAGCACTTCAAAAGCAAAGATTTTTTGTTCAAGACAAGAAAAATCGCTATGGTGAGGCTGACGCCTGCCATAGAGATTTTGCGTAGTATTGGATAAAAAGATTGCTTTTGAAGCGGATACTGTTTTATGAAGCCCCGCCTTTTGCCCGTCTTTTGTTGTTTACAATTCCTTTACAGAATGGTCAATTTTTATTCAGCTAAATTGGAAAAATTGTGTTTATAATCGGCTTAGAAAGGGGAGGTGTGTCTATGGGTTATCAAGCGGTATTTAAACGTTATGAGCTGAAATATATGCTCACGGAAGGGCAGGCAGAATTGCTACTGGGGGAAATGGCGCCCTATATGCAAAAAGACCGTTACGGACACACCACCATACGCAACATTTATTTTGATACGCCGGATGACCGGCTGGTACGCCACTCCATAGAAAAACCGGTCTATAAGGAGAAACTGCGTTTGCGCAGTTATGGCAGTCCACAGGAGGATACACCGGTGTTTGTGGAGCTGAAAAAGAAATACAAGGGGATCGTCTACAAGCGGCGGGTACAGCTACCGGAGCAACAGGCAATGGCCTGGCTGTGTCACGGAAAGGAACATCCCCAAAAGTCCCAAATCACAGAGGAAATCGACTACTTTTGCAAGTTTTACCAAAACCTGCAACCCAAGGTGTTTCTTAGCTACGAACGGGATGCCTATTATGGCGCAGACACAGATTTTCGCATTACGTTTGACCGCAACATTTACAGTCGATACACGGATATCTCCCTAAAAGGGGAAATCGGAGGCGCACCCCTTTTGCAGGACGAAATGGTGCTTATGGAGCTGAAAACTCCGGGAGGTATTCCCTTGTGGATGACGCGGTTTTTAACGGAGCAGGGGATTTTTAAAATATCCTTTTCCAAATACGGAACTGTATACCGCAGAAAATTTTTAAAACAAACTAAAGGAGAACGCAATTATGCCGGAATCGATTTTTAAGGGAGTGTTTGACACGGATATGACAAGGGTGATTTCTGTGTTGGATTTTTTACTGTGCGTGGCCTGCAGCTTGGTTTTGGGTTTGATACTGGCCTTTGCCTATATGTACCGCACCCGGTATACCAAGAGCTTTGTAATGACGCTGGCGCTGCTTCCGGCGGTGGTTTGCGTTGTGATTATGATGGTCAACGGCAAAGTGGGAACAGGTGTGGCAGTGGCAGGCGCTTTCAGCTTGGTGCGGTTTCGCTCTGTGCCCGGTACGGCCAAGGAAATCGGCGTTCTGTTTTTGGCAATGGGGGCAGGCCTCATTGCCGGTATGGGCTATCTGGCCTATGCAGCCCTGTTCACCTTGATTTTAGGCGGCGCTACGATGCTCTATAGCCGGCTGAACTTGGGAGAACGGAAAAACAGAGATATCTACAAAACCTTGCACATCACCATTCCCGAAAATCTGGATTATACCGATGTGTTTGCAGATGTGTTCCGGGAATATACCACCGCCTGCGAACTGACCCAGGTAAAAACAACCAATATGGGCAGCCTGTTCAAGCTGACCTATGATGTGACCTTGCGGGACGAAAAGAAAGAAAAGGAAATGCTGGATAAGCTTCGTTGCCGCAACGGCAATTTGGAAATCAGCATCTCCCGGCAGGAGACGCTGGTAACCGGCCTTTGATGGGAGAAGAGGTATGAAAAGTAGAAAAACGCTCATTGGGGCGCTTTTGATATTGGCGCTGTTGCTTTCTGCCTGTGGAAAGATAGAAATGCCTAAGGGTACGGAAGCAACAGAAAACGACCGTGAAACGGCAGGTACAGTATCGGTAAAGGACCCCGATTCACTGTTTACAGACAGAGATATAAGCATAGCCTATGATGCTGCCACCGCCGGCATTATTACCTTAAATGGAGATAGCATCCATAGTAGCACCGACGCGGTAAAAATCTCCGGCACAACGGTGGAGATTACAGAGGAGGGGACGTATGTGCTCTCCGGTGAGCTGAGTAGCGGGCAGATTGTGGTGGATTGCGAAAAATCCGATAAGGTACACCTGGTGCTAAATGGCGCAAGTATCACCAGCAGCGCCTCTGCGGCAATCTATGTGCGTCAGGCGGATAAGGTGTTTATTACCACCCAGGAGGGAACGGTAAACACCCTGGAAAACGCAGGCGTCTTTACAGAAACCGATGACAGCAATGTGGATGCCGCCCTGTTCTCCAAGGATGACCTGACCTTAAACGGCAAGGGCACGTTGACGGTGGTGTCTCCGGCGGGTCACGGGGTGGTTAGCAAGGACGATTTGGTGATTACCGGAGGAACGTATCAGGTTTCCTCTGCCGCGCAAGGATTGAATGGAAAGGATAGCGTGCGGATTTCTGACGGCGTATTCACCCTTACCACCGGTAAGGATGGCATTCACGCAGAACACGACGAGGACGACGCCTTGGGCTTTTGCTATATTTCCGGCGGCAGCTTTACCATTACGGCGGAGGGAGATGGCATTTCCGCTTCCGGCACGCTGGAGATTACAGATGGCAATTTCAATGTTACCGCAGGCGGCGGCAGTGAAAACGGAGAAAAGAAAAATTCCGGTAACTATGGCGGATTCCCCGGCGGTATGGGTGGCCCGGGTGGTATGGGTGGTCCCGGCGGTATGGGCAGACCGGGCAGAACGGTGGAACAAACCGCTGACAATTCTGACGAAAGCACCAGCATGAAGGGCTTAAAGGCGGGCGGTAATTTGACTGTGTTGGGCGGTACGTTCCAAATGAACACCGCAGACGATGCCGTGCATTCCAACGCGGATATAACCATTGCCGGCGGTAGCTTTACCGTTGCCACAGGCGATGACGGTATGCACGCAGATAATTGTCTGACAGTGTCCGGCGGAGCAATTACCGTGACGGAAAGCTATGAGGGCTTAGAAGGTCTGCATATCCTTGTTTCCGGCGGAGAGCATTCGCTGATTGCTACCGACGACGGGCTCAATGCCGCTGGTGGTACGGACAACAGTGGTCTCGGCGGACGGGATCAGATGTTCGGCAAAGGTGGCTTTGGAGGAATGTCCTCCGGAAATGGAAGCATTGTCATCTCCGGCGGAACGCTGTATGTGGAGGCGTCCGGTGACGGCATTGATGCCAACGGCACATTGGAAATTACCGGTGGCCACACCACTGTATGCGGCCCGACACAGGGCGACACCGCAACCTTGGACTATGACAAGACCGGCGTAATTTCCGGCGGTACCTTTATCGGTACCGGCGCATCGGGAATGGCGCAGAGCTTCAGCAGTTCGGAAAACCAAGGTGTCATAGCCCTGCAAGTGGGCTCTGCTCCCGCAGGTACGGAAATTGCGGTAAAGGATAAATCGGGCAAGGTGATTCTTTCCTGCGCGCCGAAGCTGGGCTACAATGTGGCGATTTTCAGTTGTCCCCAGATAGAAAAAGGACAGACCTATACTGTATGTATGGGCGACCAATCGAAAGAATTTAAGGTAAGCTAATAACAACCCCCTCCGATGATTTCGGAGGGGGTTGGCTGTGCCCTTTATTTTTGTTTAGACACTTATCCGTGGTAGCAAGCGAAAAAAGCGGGTGTATTTTTGATAGATTGTTTTTCTGGAAGGTGTTGACATTTCCCAGTGCCTATAGTATGATTATTTTATAAATTTAGTCTAAGGAGGCGATTGTTATGACAAAGCTTATATTTGCCGGATGTTGTACTGTTGCCTCGCAAGAAGCGCGTTCATAAGTAATTGTGTCAGGGGCACATCCGGTTTCGGGTGTGCCGGTTGTTTTATGCTCAGTATGGCCTTTTTGCACCCGGAAGGGTGCTTTTTGTTTTTCGTGGAAAACGCCTTAAATATAAGCGGCAACGGAAAATTCATCCAAAAGGAGGAATGTCCAATGAAGCGCTTAAAAAGCAAACTGCTGGGAATGGAGACGAACACCCAGACCTATGAGGCGATGTACGATGGCGCAATGACGATCGAAGACCCAAGATACCCGAATATGCCGCCCATCTCGGACCACTGTCCCATCTATTATAAGGATGACATCGGCTTTGACATCACCGGCACTCACAAGCTGGCACAGGATAAGCCTACCGTTACGATCATCATCCCCGGGGATATGATCATTTGTGACACAGGAGGAATGCCAATGAAACGATTGAAATACTTCTTGCACCAAATGCAGAACGATACTGCAACATATAAAGAGATGTACGACGGCAAAATGGAGGTAAATTTTCCGTCAACTGCCTGGGACGGACACATTCAGCCTCCGGAGGTACACCACATTTCCACATACTGGCACGATGATAATGGCTGTGAAATTACCACTACCCACAAATTGGCCCAGGATAAACCCACCGTTACCTGGAGTATCCCAGTGGAAAACATAGGGCTGAAGACCTACACCGCCGCTGCTGCGGATTTCTGCCTGCGGGAATTTGGAAAGTATATCGATGCCCTCAACGCTGAACTTTACAACCGCTCCCGCCCGGACAATGAAAACGGCAAATACTATCTCCACACTCCCGGTGGCGAGATTTTGGAACGGAACACCGCTTATTTTTCCCTGTGTCCCCAGCGGGATTACAACTACGGTAGCGGCTCTACCGTCTACTTGATGCCCGATGACCAACTGCAGCCACCTAAAATGTGTCTGTGCATCCGCCTGCAGGTACAGCTTCCGAAAAAGAAACTCCGCAAGACCATACAAATGCTTTGCCGGGATCTGCCGGATGCGGTGGACCGATTTTTGATGGAATTTGACCACGCCAAACTAAATGAGGCTCTTGCCTTGGCGGAAAAGCAGGCAGCCATTCGGGCGTGGCTTAAGAACAGCGATTACTGCGCATTTGTTGCCAATGGCAGTATTCTCCCCCGTTCCAAGGGAACAGACCTGCCACTCCAAAACGCCGTACCTTTCCAGTCTACCCCGGAGGATGAGATCGAAGTCTGCGGTGTTCGGGGTATGGGCATCAAAAAGGGTGTCACGGTGATCACCGGCGGCGGCTACTCCGGCAAATCCACATTACTGGATGCTATTTCAGCTGGCATTTATGACCACGTTCTGGGTGACGGACGGGAACTGTGCATTACCGACAGCAGCGCCGTCAGCATTTCCGCAGAAGATGGACGCAGCGTGAAACATGTGAACATTGCCCCCTTTATCAAGTGGCTTCCCGGTGGTGATACGGCGGATTTCTCTACCGACCACGCCTCCGGCTCTACCTCGCAAGCGGCGAATATTATGGAAGCTGTTGACTGCGGGGCGAAGTTGCTGCTCATCGACGAGGACAGAAGCGCCACCAACTTTATGATACGGGACCAAATGATGAAACAGCTCATTGAGAAAGAACCTATCACGCCCTTTACAGACCGGGTCAATGAACTGCACCGTACCCAAGGGGTGTCCACGATCCTTGTTATTGGCGGTAGTGGCGAATACCTCTCAGTTGCCGACAGAATCTATATGATGGAGGACTATCAAATTCACAATGTGACAGATCGGTCGAAAGCAATCTGTAAAGCCTGCGGAGTAACAACAGAATTCTCTGGTAATGCCGATTGGTCGCAAAGCAGAACCCTATATTCCGAAGGCTTTTCTTCCTATCCCGAGGGCTGCGGCAGCGAAAAACTGGAAGTCTCCGATATGGGCTTTGTACTCATCGGCGACGAGCGGATCGATGTGCGGGGACTCCACGATATTGTATCCAAACGGCAGCTTGATACCCTCGGCTTTATGCTACGGAAACTGGAAACCACCAACTGGGATCACAAGGTCGATTTGGAGCGAAGGGTTGACGAGCTGTATGCAAAGATAGAGGATGAGGGACTTGATGTTCTCTACTCCTCTTACTTCACCACCACGGAGCGCTTTTTGGATCTGCCCCGAAAGCAGGAACTTTACGCCCTTATCAACCGCATGAGAAAAATCAATATGGTAAAAAGCTAAGATTTTGGGGCAGATTCTTTCAATTGCCGTTACAGTTCGTAACAGCCGGTTTGTTGATTTTTGTAGGGAATTCGTGTAAGATTAGGAAAAGAAAACTAAGCGGAGGAGCAGAAAATGACTCTGGGGGAAAAGATTAGAGAAGCAAGACGAAAATGCGGTCTGTCCCAAGAACAACTGGCTGAAAAAATGTCTGTTTCTCGTTCCGCTATTGCGAAATGGGAAACAGACAAAGGCTTGCCGGATGTGGGGAATTTAAAGATTTTGGCACGGCTGTTGAGTGTCAGCGTCGATCAGTTGTTGGATGAAACGGAAGTAACTGACGAGCCTATGATTCGGGAAAACTACAGCCTTGCCGCTTATGGCCGAGGCTGCAAGAAAGTTAAAAAGGACCGTGTTGTACGGGATAAATTCCCGGATGCAAAAATTTATAGTTTGTTTGGCCGACAGGAATTGATGGATTTAGACCAATATGCCGGCAGTGCGCTGGATTGCCAGACAAGTCCGCAGGATCTCATTAAAAATGTGGACAAAGCATTCTACCTGATAGAAAAGGAGGATCGGCAATTTTTTGTCACGGTGACCGATACCTTCGTAGAGATCCGGCCTTTAGAACAGCCTTTGCAAAGCAATAGTTTCTGTCTTGACGGATGGCACTTCATAAAATGCAACTATGAGATTGGCGTGTGACTGCGCCTAAAGTAAACCAAATGTTTATTCACCCAGGGAGGTGATTTGCTTGAATACAAAAACCAAAGAACCCCAAAATAAAGAACGAAAAACCATAAAAGACCTTCTCAAAAAGAAAAAGAAGGATCCTAATGCACTGAAAACTGGGCGCGTGTTTTCCAATATCTTTTTTGCGCTGAAAACCGTACACGCGGTAGCACCCTCTTACCTTCCTACCTATTTCCTGTGGTCGGTGGGTAATTCTATGCTGGGGTTTATGACCAACACCTGGCTTCTCCGGGAGGTGGTCAACCGCTATCAGCAAGGTAGCACCGCCCGTGAGCTTTTGTGGATGGTTATCGCGATTATTGTGGCAGATATCGTATGGGGGCGTCTCATTGGTCTCCTTTACGATATTCTCTATCCTCGATATCAGCAAAAAATCGTGGAAAAGGTCCAGAGCGAACTGTTCCGCAAGGCGGAGTCGGTGGAGCTGGAATGTTACGAGAATCCCGAGTTTTATGACAAATATGTAAAAGCGATGGACAGCGCTTATAATAAGTGTATGGCGGTAGTATACTCGGTTGACAGCCTTATCTATGCGGTCGTGACCCTCTTTTCCTGCAGTATTCTCTTGCTTGTTATTGACCACATACTCATTGTGTTTGGTTTGATTGCTCTTT
>JAZNDB010000241.1:0-13431 GCA_045587845.1 Faecousia sp. | reverse complement strand
CTTCCTCGCTCAATTCATCCATACCCATAATGGCGATGATGTCCTGCAGCTCCTTGTAGCGCTGCAAAATCCGCTGTACACCGCGGGCCACGTCGTAATGCTCCTGACCCACAACCTCGGGAGACAGAATACGGGAGGAGGTGTTCAGCGGGTCAACGGCGGGGTAGATACCCAGAGAAGCAATACCTCTATCCAATGCGGTGGTAGCATCCAGGTGGGCAAAGGTAGTGGCGGGGGCGGGGTCAGTGTAGTCGTCAGCAGGCACATAAACTGCCTGAACGGAGGTAATAGAGCCGTTCTTGGTGGAGGTGATACGCTCCTGCAAAGCGCCCATTTCCGTAGCCAGTGTGGGCTGATAACCAACGGCAGAGGGCATACGTCCCAGCAGAGCAGAAACCTCACTGCCTGCCTGGGTGAAACGGAAGATGTTGTCGATAAACAGCAGAACGTCCTGATGCTTCACATCACGGAAGTATTCCGCCATCGTAAGGCCACTTAGACCTACACGCATACGGGCTCCGGGGGGCTCGTTCATCTGACCGAAGACCATAGCGGTCTTTTTGATAACACCGGACTCGGTCATTTCCAGATACAGGTCATTACCCTCACGTGTACGCTCACCAACACCGGTGAACACAGAATAACCGTTATGCTCGGTAGCAATATTGTAAATCAGCTCCTGAATCAAAACGGTCTTACCAACACCTGCGCCGCCGAACAAACCGATTTTGCCGCCCTTTGCGTAGGGACAAATCAAATCGATAACCTTAATGCCGGTCTCCAGAATTTCTGTGGAGGTTTCCTGTTCCTCGTAAGCGGGAGCGCTGCGGTGGATAGGCCACTGTTCCTGGGCCTCAATGGGTGCGCCGCCGTCAATAGGCTGACCCAGCAGGTTAAACACTCTGCCAAGGCACGCCTCGCCAACAGGCACAGTGATGGCCTCGCCTGTGTTTACGGCCTTGGCGCCACGGGCCAGTCCGTCGGTAGAGCTCATAGCGATGCAACGCACTACATTGTCACCCACGTGCTGGGCAACCTCTGCAATAATGGTTTCATCACCATTTTCTACGCGGATGGCCTGCAACAATTCCGGCAGATTATCCTCGGGAAAACGAATATCCAAAACAGGGCCCATAACCTGAACCACTGTTCCAATTTGCTTGTTCATTCCATTCAACTCCTTTTAATAACCGGCAACAATCTCGGTTATTTCTTGGGTAATTGCAGCCTGTCTTGCCCGGTTAAACTGCAAGCTCAGCCCGTCAATCATCTCCTGGGCATTTTGGGTTGCGGCATCCATCGCGGTACGACGCGCAGCCTGCTCAGAGGCGCGGCTTTCGCACAGGGCGCCGTAAACCACACCGCCCAAATACTCCGGCACAATCCTTTCAAACACCGATTCGCTGTCCGGCTCATAGACAATCTCCTGCCGGCTTTCGGTGGTTTGGGTATCCTTTTGCAGGGGCAGCAACTGTAAGCACTTGGGCTGCTGGGACAGCACGGATTTAAACTCGGTATACACCAGATAAACCCCACTATATTCACCCTTTAAAAAGCCCTTGCACAACTGCTTGGCAACAGAAAAACAATCGCCCATAGACACACTCTCGGCGTGGGTATAAAGCTCAGTCAACACGGTTGCGCCGTGGGACTTAAAATAATCTGCGCCTTTTTTACCCATAGGAAGCACCACGGCTTCCGCCGTTTCTGCGTGGGCAAGGAATTGCTTTAACACGTTGCTGTTATAGCCGCCTGCCAAGCCCCGGTCACCGGAGATGACCACATAGGCGGTTTTGCCGCCGGCAGAGCCTGTTAAATAGGGGGAGGACAGGTCGTTGTTGGTGGAAACGATGTCCCAGATAGTATCATATAGGGTTTCAAAGTAAGGACGGCAGGAAAGGGCCTGTATCTGCGCCTTGCGAAGCTTGGCGCTGGCCACCATTTCCATAGCCCTTGTAATTTGCCGGGTGGACTCCATACTGCGGATTCTGGTTTTGATTTCTTTGGTAGAAACGCCTGCCATCATTCCACCTCCTTAGAAGCCCATTTCGGATAAAAGTCCGGTCAATGCAGCTTTCAGCTTGTCCTCGGTGTCAGATTCCAGCTTGCCGGTGGTGCGGATGGCGGTAAGCACATCCTCGCAGCGGGTTTCCATATGCTCAGCAAGACGCATCTCAAATTCTGCGATAGCGTCACTGGGAACGTTGTTCAAGTAACCGTTAACAACAGCATAGAGAATACATACCTGCTGGGCAACCTCTACGGGGCGGTTGTTCTTCTGCTTCAGCACGGAAACAATTCGCTCACCCAAAGCAAGACGCGCCTTGGTATCTGCGTCCAGATCCGAGCCGAACTGGGCAAAGCTCTGAAGCTCGCGGTACTGGGAGTACAGAAGCTTTAAGCTGCCCGACACTTTCTTCATAGCCTTAATCTGCGCAGCGCCACCGACACGGGACACGGAGATACCGGGGTTTACTGCGGGCATAATACCGGCGTTGAACAATTCACTTTCCAGGAAAATCTGTCCGTCGGTAATAGAAATCACGTTGGTGGGGATATAGGCAGAAACTTCGCCTGCCTGGGTTTCAATAATGGGCAGAGCAGTCAGACTGCCACCGCCGTTAGCCTTGGACATATGAGCAGCTCTCTCCAGAAGTCTGGAGTGGAGGTAGAATACGTCGCCGGGGTAGGCTTCCCGTCCGGGGGGACGGCGAATCAGCAGGGAGATGGCGCGGTAGGCCACAGCGTGCTTACTCAGGTCGTCGTAAATTACCAAAACGTCCTTGCCCTCGTGCATAAAATGCTCACCCATTGCGCAACCGGCATAGGGGGCAATGTACTGCATAGGCGCCAGCTCAGAGGCAGTGGCGGAGACCACGATGGTGTAATCCATAGCGCCGCCTACAGTCAGAGAGTTCACGATCTGCGCAACGGTAGACCGCTTCTGACCAATGGCAACATAAATACAGATAACGTCTTTGCCCTTCTGATTCAAAATGGTGTCGGTGGCAATGGTGGTCTTGCCGGTTTGAGGGTCGCAGATGATCAACTCACGCTGGCCAGGGCCGATGGGAATCATAGAGTCGATAGCCTTGATGCCGGTCTGCAGAGGAACACTGACAGGCTCTCTGTCGATAATACCGGGGGCTGGGGATTCGATAGGACGGTAGGTGTCTGCTTCGATAGGTCCTTTTCCGTCAATGGGTTCGCCTAATGCGTTAACAACACGGCCGATCAAAGCCTTACCAACGGGCACAGATACAACCTTGCCGGTACGCTTGACGGTGTCACCCTCTTTGATACCGTTATCGCTGCCCAAAACAACGATAGACGTGGTATCTTCTTCCAGATTTTGCGCCATTCCGTAGGCGCCGGTGGGGAATTCCACCAGTTCGCCGGCCATACATTCTTCAAGGCCGGATACCTTTGCAATGCCGTCACCGGTCAAAATGACGGTGCCGGTTTCGCTGGTCTGTAATTTGTTCTCGTAGTTCTTAATTTGACTACGGATAATTTTTGTAATTTCTTCCGGTCGTAATTCCATAGTTTGCCTACTCTCTTGTTAAAGTACGGTATTTTTCAGGCTCTTTTCCATAGCCTGCAGACGGCTCTGCACAGTGCCATCCACTTGAATGCCACTATAGCTCAGACGCATACCGCCCAGTACAGACGGATCCACCTTGGAAACCAGGTCGATGGTCTTGCCGGTAATGGCGGTGAGCTTTTCTGTGAGCTTTTTGGTTTGCACTTCCGTTAAAGGCACTGCGGATACAGCGCGTACCTGCAGAATGCCCTTGTCTTCGTTGTACTGTAGCCGATATGCCTTATAGCAACGGTCAAACTGGGAGATGTATCCCTTTTCGGTCAATAGCCTCAGGAAGTTCAGCACATAGCCGTGCACCTTTCCCCGGAAACTCTCATCCAGAATGCCAAGACGTTCCTGCTTGGAAAGATTGGCAGAGGATAACAGTTTCAGGAACGCAGGCTCGGCTGAAAATGCCTCGCTTAAAAGCTGAAGCTCCTGCAAAACAGCCTCTTCCAAGGCTTCTTCTTTAGCCAGGGCATAAAGACCCTGACCGTAAACTGTACCTACTCGGTTCATACGCCGTCACCCAGTTCTTTCAAAAAGCTGTCTACCAGTTTTTGCTGACGGTCTGCATCCAGTGTTTCTTCAACCACCTTGCCGGCAATTTCCAGCGCAATGGCAGAGATCTCATCCTTGGCATCGTTCAGAGCTTTTTTCTTCTCCCGTGCGATGTCAGCGGAGGCTTTTTCCCGAATGGCATCTGCCTCCAGATTTGCCTGCCGGATGATTTCTTCTTCCCGGTTTTTACCACGGACCATAGCTTCCTTTACTAAGGTGTCACTGGTTTCCTGGGCGGTGGCAAGACGGGTTTTGTAGTCCGCCTCCATCGCCTCGGCGTTTGCCTTGGCATTTTCCGCCTCTGTATACAGATCGTCGATTTCCTTCTGCCGGCTGTCGATCATATCCTTTACCGGCTTGAACAGAAATTTTTTTGCCACAAAAAACAGCACCAGAAAGTTTAGCAGTACAAACAGCGCAGTCCAAATATTGATACCGATAAAACTCTCAAAATAACCCAACTGTGTTTCGCTCCTTTCTATCCGAATTTACAGATAGAGGATTATACGTTTACTGCAAACAGGATCAAGAAGGCAATCAGCAGGGAGTAAATACCGGTGGTCTCGGTAATAGCACAACCCAGAATCATATTGGTACGCAGGTTATCTGCAGATTCGGGCTGACGGGCCATACCCTCCAAAGCCTTACCAACAGCATTACCTTCGCCGATAGCGGGGCCGATAGCGCCGATGCCCATACACAGACCGGCACCGATAGCACACATTGCCTTCAAAAAGTACACATTGAATTCCATAATTTTTTCCTCCTGAAAAATAATTACATTATATTATTCCTCCGGTCCCGCAGTGGAACCGGCAATATACACCATACTAAGAAGTGTGAATACCAACGCTTGCACGAAACCGGAGAATACATCAAAGTACACCGACAGCACAGCGGGGATACCCAGCGCTAGAATCGGCACGCCGGAGAGAATGCCTGTGGCCTGCAGCAAGCCAAACAAACCCAGAGCAAAGGAAAGTCCTGCCAAAATCTTAAGAATCAGCTTTTTCTTTCCCAAGAAAATCCAAAGGGCAACGCCCACGGCCATCAGGATCACACCTATCAGCCAGCCCACAGAAGCAATGGCGTTGAGCACCAGGGAAGATACCAAAGCAAATGCTGTGTAGATAATGGATGTGATTACGCCGCCACCGGCCACATTACCAAAATGACGGAACGCCATAGAAATAGGCTGAGCTATTTCGGAAATGATATTCATAGGGGTCATCACCACGATGGGCTCAGTAAAGCCCTTCAGCCAACCCACAAAGCCGTTGGACTTGATACTGTTGTACCAAATCACCACCGACACCATAACCGCCCAAACAAGGGTACAACTGAGATCGGCCGTTACAGACCGCAAAAATCCGGTCATACCAATCAAGCTGCCGCAAATACTGCTTAAAAACAGCGTGCCCATAAAGGGTGCCCAGTGGCTATTGTGTTTTCCCATAGCGCTTTCTGTCAGGTTGTAAATCATACTTACGCCCTTTTCAACCAAAACCTGCACACCGGTAGGCCGTTTTTGCAGATTTTTGCCTAACGTAATACAGGCAATCACCAAAAGCGCAGTTACCAAAAACGAGGACACTGTGGTTTGCGTGATAGGGATTCCTCCCAATATAGGAATGGTAAAATAGACAAATGCGCCGTCTACACTAACATTCATATTGTTTCTTCACCAGGCTTTCTTCTGAAAAATTCCGCAACAGTAAGGGTGATGCGGACAAAAATTAAGGGTACAACCAAGGCAATCACATTGCACAATCCGCTTCTTGCAAAGGCAAACAGCACCAATGCCATTACCAAAAGACGCAGAATATACGAGGCTTTAATCGTAGCTTGTCCGCCCTTTACATCTTGGTTTTGGGCCTTGTCGGCAGCGAGATTTACGCCGATGGCCATAGCAAAAAAATTGGCAACGGCCACAACGCCGCCTACAATGCCGCCCAGCAACACCGTATTATCAAAGACTCCCAACAGGGCAAAGATGCCTACCATAGCGGCTACACCCAGTAGTTCGCCCAATGCGACGATACCTGTTTGCCGAAGTACAAACTTTCGCATATCCATAAAAATCTATGGCCTCCGTTTAGTCGTGTTCTGTGAACGAGATGGGAGGTTTATTTGCCTTTTTGTCTTTGCTGTACCCGATGAGCAATTTCAGATTTTTGTAAAATCCGTTTGCTGCGCAAATTAAACCCAGAGCGATGCCTGCAAAAAGAATCCAGCGCCCCAGGGAAAATCGGTTTTGCAGCCAAACTGCCAATAAGACAAAACCTGCCAAGGGAATTGCTGTGCTAAGCCCCAGTTGGGTCAGCCAAGAGAGAAGCTGCAAGTCTTTCATACCAGCGCACCCCAATCTTCCCCATTTTACTTAATTAGAATACATTATACCCCAATTACCAAATTATGCAAGTGCTTGCGACGGATTTTTGCAAAATATTTTACAGAAACCTCTTTCTATTTTTTGCGAAATATTATAAAATATCTATACAGAATAAGAGATTGGGGAAAAACGTTGAACGGACAGGAATTGGAAATTTTACAGGGCGCTATTCAAGCCGTTGTCTTTCAGAACTATGACAACGGCTATGCCGTGCTGCGCTTAGGCTTGGACGACGGGCAGACCGTTACCGTGGTAGGCACCATTCCTCTGCCTGCGGTGGGGGAACGGCTGATGGTCACGGGCAGGTGGAGCAGCCACAGCAATTATGGCCGCCAGTTCGAGGCGGAGTTTCTGGAACGCCTGATGCCCCAAACCGCTGTGGAGATCATCACCTATCTGTCCAGCCGTGTCATTAAGGGCATCGGCCCGAAAATGGCCACGCGGATTGTAAACAGGTTTGGCGACCAAACATTGCTGGTTATGGAACGGGAACCGGAACGGCTGGCGGAAATCAGCGGCATCTCCGACAAAAAAGCTATGGAGATCGGTGAAGAATTCCGCCTGCAGGTGGGTATGCGCCATTTGATGGAATTTTTTACGCTGCACCACCTGCCTGCAGACCTGGCGGTAAAAACCTACAAGCGCTATGGTGAGAGCGCCATTGACTTGCTCTATGATGATCCCTATTTGCTGATGGACGAAGAACTGGAAGCCCCCTTTGGCGCGGTGGACAGATTCGCCATTGAGCTGGGTGTGGCGGGAGATGACCCGCGAAGAGTAGATGCAGGCGTATTGTTTGAATTGCGGTATAATTTATCCGGCGGACACAGCTTTTTACCGGAGGAGAAGCTGCTTTCTGCCACTATGCAGCTTCTGAATGTGGACTTGGCTGCCGCAGAAAACAGTATTTCCCGACTTTTACAGGCAGAGCAGCTTGTTCGTGACCGATTGACAGACATTACTGTAATGTATCTGCCTGCCCTCTATCGGGCGGAAACCTATTGCGCAAGGCGGCTTTTAGACCACGCAGACTGCCGTTATCCTGCGCCGGCATTCCTGCCGAAAAAACTGCGGATAGCCAGCCAAAGCAGCGCCTTGGAGTATTCTGCCCAGCAGGAGCTTGCCTTGCAGGAGGCGGCAACTTCCGGTTTGCTTTTGCTGACCGGCGGTCCTGGCACAGGCAAAACCACACTGATCAATGGAATCTTATCCTTATATAGTCAAATGGGCTTAAAATGCGTACTGTGCGCACCCACCGGTCGCGCAGCCAAACGGCTCACAGAGGTAACAGGGTGCGATGCCTCCACAATCCATAGATTGTTAGGGGCGGGGATTGACCCCCATACGGGCAAATTATTCTTTGCCAAGGATGAAGCCGACCCTATAAAGGCCGATGCGGTGATTGTAGACGAGATGTCTATGGTAGATGTGCAACTATTTTGCAGTTTGTTGCAGGCAGTTTCTCCCCGCGCAAGGCTGATTCTGGTGGGCGATCCGGATCAGCTTCCCCCTGTGGGGCCGGGTTTTCCGTTCCGGGATATGCTGCGCAGCCGTATGCTGCCCACGGTATGCCTGACAGAGATTTTTAGGCAGGCTCAGGAAAGCCTGATTGTTATGAATGCCCACCGGGTTAATAAAGGAGAAATGCCGGAACTGAAGAATGTAAAGAATGACTTCTTCTTTCTGCCGGGCAGATCAGAAGAGGGCGTTGCCCAAACCATCGCGGGATTGTGTACCACCCGATTGCCCCAAAATATGGGAATCCCGTCAGACCAGATACAGGTGCTTTGCCCCACAAAGAAAGGTCCTGCCGGCACGGTAGCGCTGAATAAATTGCTGCAGGCAGGGCTGAACCCACCCGCGCCCCATAAACAGGAACGGGCCTTTGGCGATACCGTTTTCCGCACAGGGGACAGGGTAATGCAAATTAAGAACAACTATGATTTGCTGTGGAAAAAGACGGATGGCAGCGCCGTTGGCACAGGTGTGTTTAACGGGGACGTGGGTATTATCCAAAAGGTAGACACCCAAATGGAAGTGCTGACCGTTTTGTTTGATGACAGGTTGGCTGATTATGATTTTACCCAACTGAACGAACTGGAACTGGCTTATGCTATGACCGTGCATAAGGCCCAGGGCAGTGAATACCGGGCAGTGATTCTTGCTGCCTGGAATGCGTCGGCATTTCTGCTGAGCAGGCGGATTCTCTATACCGCCATCACCCGGGCAAGAGAGCTGCTGGTGATTACGGGCAGGGAGGAAACCGTTTATACAATGACCCAGAATGCCAAAACCGGCAGCCGGTACACAGGCTTAAAGCTGCGTCTGCAGAATCGGGAGAATGAAAAATGACACAAAGAATCCTGAATCTTCTGTTTCCGCCAAAGTGTGTTTTGTGCAAAAAGATTCTTTCCAAGGAGGAAACGGATTTCTGTCACGAATGTCGGGAAAAAGCGCCCCGGTTCGAAAAATCTACTTTCAAACTTTCTTTTCTTGCAGGATGGACTTCTGTGTGGTATTATAAAGATACGGTGCGGAAAAGCATTCTGCGATATAAGTTCAGCGGACGGCGCAGCTATGCCCAGGCCTATGGCCGCGTACTGGCGATGAAACTGCAAAAAGAGGGCAAGGACGATTTTGAAGTTCTCACATTTGTGCCGATTGCTTTTCTGCGCAGAATGAAGCGGGGCTACGACCAGGTCGCTCTTTTGGCAGGGGCGCTGGGGAACGAATTAAACGCGCCTGCTGTAAAGACACTGCGCAAGATTCGCAATACACCGCCCCAATCGGGCATTAAAGATGTGGCGCGGCGCCGCGCCAATGTACTGGGCGCGTATCGGTGTGTAAATGAGGAGGCAGTCCGGGGAAAGCGGGTACTGCTGCTGGACGACGTGCTTACCACCGGCGCAACCGCTTCGGAGTGCGCAAGAGTTCTGCTGACCGCAGGCGCAAAGGAAGTGTTTTGCGCTACATTGGCAGTCAGCGAATACAATACCAAATAAAAATGTAGGTGAATGATTATGCGATTTTTCTCTCACGACTTAGGCGTGGACCTGGGAACATCCAGTGTGTTGATTTATAAGGCTGACGAGGGCATTACCATCAGAGAGCCCTCTGTGGTGGCTATGGATAAGAACGCGGGCAAGGTTTTGCAGGTGGGCGCTGCGGCCCGCAATATGCTGGGACGTACCCCCGGAAACGTGGTGGCAATGCACCCGCTAAAGGACGGCGTGGTGGCAGACCACGAGATGACAGTGCAAATGCTGCAAAAGTTCTTCCAAAGCGCGGGGGATAACTCTCTGCTTGCTCCCAAGCCCAGAGTGGTTGTGAGTGTGCCCAGCGGTGTAACCCAGATGGATGAACGGGCGGTGATTAACGCGGCCATTGAAGCCGGTGCGCGCCGTGTGTACTTAATTGAAGAGCCTTTGGCCGCGGCATTGGGCGCTGGATTGGATATCAGCAGCCCCAAGGGACATTTGGTGGTGGATATTGGCGCCGGCACGACCGATATCGCGGTGCTGACAATGAACGGCGTAGCCAAGTCTTCCTCCATTAAGGTGGCAGGCAACCACTTTGATGAGTTGATTGCCCGCTACATACGGGGAAAATTCCACGTGATTATCGGGCCGTCCACGGCGGAGGATATCAAAATCCAAATCGGCGCCGTTGTACCCAGAAACAACAACGCAATTATGCAGGTGAAAGGCAAAGACGCCAAGTCCGGTATGCCCAGAGATGTGGCAATCAGCGAGGAGGATATCACCCAGCTTTTGCAAAAGTCTGCGCTGCGAATTGCCGATGAGGTACTGTCCGTGCTGGAGGAAACCCCGCCTGAACTGGTGGGCGATATTGTGGATACCGGTATTGTGCTTACCGGTGGCGGCAGCCAGCTATGGGGTATGGACGTGCTGCTGCAGAATCGCATCGGTATTTCCTGTACCGTGGCAGATGACCCTGCCTCCTGCGTGGCCTGCGGCTGCGGAAAGAGCCTTGCGTGGATTTCCAAAATGAAGGAAGGCCCCATCAATCTGGCGCGAAAGCGTTTGATGCGGGATTGATATGAAAATACTTAGGGGGACGGCAACGCCGTCCCCCTTTATATAATATTAAGGTTGTCAAAATGTGTCGAATGTGATAGAATTTATACATTACAGGAAAAGGAGAGCTTGTATGGGTGCTTATATCGACGCGTTTATGCACGCCACTGCGTGGGCAATGGAGAAACCTGCGCCATACGGCGCATTCCATCTCACATATACCTTTGTGGGGCTGATTGTATCAATTCTGCTGGCTTGGCGTCTGCGGAATCTGAGCGACAAAGGGAATCGGATTTTTCTTATGGTATGCGGTGTAATCCTGGCTGTTTTTGAACTTTATAAGCAGTTGTTTCATTTTTACTATATAGAGGAGCATACGTATGCCTGGTGGATTTTTCCCTTCCAGCTATGCAGTGTGCCAATGTACCTGTGCCTGATTGCAACCTGGCTGAAAAAGGGGAAAGTGCAGCGGGCGATGTATTGCTTTATGATGACCTACAATCTGCTGGGAGGCGCAATGGCGTTTATTGAGCCGTCGGGTATTGTTCTGGAATATTGGACGCTGACGCTCCACGCCTTCACCTGGCATATGAGCTTGATTTTTATCGGAATCTACCTATTCCTCTCCAAGCGGGGAGGGCTGAGCAAGGAGGATTTCGTCCTGTCCACAAAGCTGTTTGGTGTCCTTTGCGTTATCGCGTTTGCGCTTAATCTGGTGTTTCGAAAGGTGTCCGGCGGCGAAGTGAACAACTTCTATATTGGCCCCAGTCAGTCCCCCCTGATTATTATCAAGCAGATATCCCAGGCCTGTGGCTGGTATGTGGGAACGGTTTTGTATATTCCCGCGGTTATTTTGGGCGCATTTTTGATCTGCCTGTTGCTGCGGAGAATCGCAAAGGTAGTAAATAAAGATAAAGAGCTGGTAACAGCATAAAAAAGGAGGCTAAGGCCTCCTTTTTTGTTAAAAATAATCGGTCTGCGGCTTGCATTTCTCAAATCTATGTGCTACACTAATAATGCATAAATTTGGCTCTGTGGCAAGAGCCGGAAAGAGGCGCGTATGATTTACGAGTATGAAAACGGCATTCCTGCGGAAGTGCTGAAGGAAGCTCTGGCCAAATCCCTGGAGGGTCGGGATCTGAAAAAAGTCCTGATTTTGCCCCCCGATTTCACCAGAATGTACTCCGGCGCAGGAAAGATTACTGCAATTTATTATGAACTGCTGAAGGATAAGTGTCAGGTGGATATTATGCCTGCTCTGGGTACTCACGTACCTATGACCAAGGAAGAATGGGTGGCATTCTTCGGTGAGGGCGTTCCCTTTGATAGAATGTTGGTACATAAGTGGCGTACCGATGTGGTCAAGGTGGGTGAAGTGCCTGCGTCCTTTGTGTGCGAGGTATCCGAGGGCTTGGTGAATAACAGCATCGATGTGGAAGTCAACCGCTGCATTATGGATCCTTCCTATGACTTGATTCTCTCCATCGGTCAGGTTGTTCCTCACGAGGTGGTTGGTATGGCGAACTACAGCAAGAACATTTTCGTTGGCTGTGGCGGCTCTTCTATGATCAACTCCTCCCATATGCTGGGCGCTTTCTACGGTATGGAACGGATTATGGGTAAGGATTTCTCCCCCGTCCGCCGTGTGTTTGACTATGCCCAGGAGAACTTCCTTGCAAACGTTCCTCTGGTCTACGTGCTGACCACTACCACCAACAAGGGCGACGAGGTTACCATTCACGGCCTGTATATCGGTTCTGACCGCACAGGTTTTGAGGCTGCTGTGAAGAAGAGTCAGGAAATCAACCTGACCCATATGAAAAAGCGCCTGAATAAGGTTGTGGTTTACCTGGATCCCCGTGAGTTCAAGTCCACCTGGCTGGGCAATAAGGCAATCTACCGTACCCGTATGGCAATCGCTGACGGCGGCGAGCTGATTGTTCTGGCCCCTGCCGTAGGTCACTTTGGTGAGGATGCTGAGAACGACAAGCTGATTCGCAAATACGGCTATGTGGGCAGAGAGAATGTGCTGAAGCTGGTGGATGCCCCCGAAAATGAGGATCTCCGCGAGAACCTGTCCGTGGCTGCGCACCTGATTCACGGTTCTTCCGACGGCCGTTTCAAGATTACCTACTGCGCAGGCAAGCTGACAGAGGAAGAGGTCCGTGGCGCAGCATTCAACTATGCTCCCTATGAGGAAATGGCTGCCAAGTATGACCCCGCCAAGCTGGTTGACGGCTTCAACACCGTTGACGGCGAGGAAATCTTCTACATCTCCAACCCTGCTCTGGGTCTGTGGGTTTGCGACGACTAAGGAGATGCAAGTGAAAACAATCGACTTACATACCCATTCTTTGTGCAGTGACGGGGCTCAAACACCCACCGACGTGGTTCGTACTGCCAAGGAAGCCGGTCTTTCTACCATCGCGCTTTCCGACCACGATAATATCGATGGTGTTCAGGAGGCAATGGACGCAGGCAAGGCGCTGGGTGTTGAGGTGATTCCCGCTGTGGAGCTGTCTGCCCAGTCAGACACGGAGCTGCACATTTTGGGTTACTTCATTGATATTCACAACAAAAGACTGCAGGATACCATGAAATATGCCCTGCAGGTGCGGGATGAACGGCAAGAGGAAACCTGCCGCAAGCTGAATGAGCAGGGCTTTTCCATTACTATGGACGAGCTCCGGGAGGAGGCACACGGTAACCCCGTGCTGTGCCGCGCCCACTTCGCTCAGATTATGGTGCGTAAGGGCTATGCCGAATCGGTAAAGGATGCCTTCAACCGATACTTGAGCGTAGGCTGCTATGCCTACTCCAACCGACAGGCGCTGACAGGCCCTGAAGCGGTTTCTGTG
>JAZNDB010000240.1:0-13765 GCA_045587845.1 Faecousia sp. | reverse complement strand
AACGACATGGCTACGATCCGACTTGTGAAGCAGTTTGTGGCGTTCTGTCCGAGAAGCTGCCCACTCCCGTTAAGCGCATCGGCGTGAACGATGAGTTCGGTCACTCCGGTCCTGCCGCTGCTCTGCTGAAGCAGTTCGGTCTGTGCAGCGACAATATCGTAAAGGTCGCTAAGGAATTCTGCGGCAAGTAATTTCTAAAGTAAAATCCGGGTGTGCAAGCACACCCGGATTTTTTGTTACCTTTTGGGAATGGTAATGGTCAGAACAATTTGGCTTTCCGTTTCCTTACGTTCAGACACCGCTGAAATGCCTGAGAGCTGAATCCGCGCAAGGGATTGATTCAGATAGCTTAAAAACGCGCCCACATTGGCTTTTTTGCGGTCCTTATCCTGCTGGCTGAGCAGGCTTTCTATGTACTGCTCTGCCCGGGCAACGCTCATATTTTGGCGGGAAATGGTGTCGATTGCCTGCATTTTTTGGTGCTCTGCAGACAGTTTCAAAAGGGCTCTGGCGTGCCGCTCTGTCAGTTCCGCTTTTCGCAGCGCCTCTAAAACCTGCGGCGAATGGCGCAACAGCCGCAGCTTGTTGGCAATGCCGCTTTGGCTTTTTCCCAAAAGGCGCGCCACCTGTTCCTGGCTCATACCGTGTTGCCGTAAAAGCAAGTCAATCCCCATTGCTTCCTCAATAAAATCCAAGTCCTGCCGCTGCAGATTTTCCACCAGCGCGGTCATTGCAGATTCCGACTCCGTCATCTGCATAACAATGCAGGGAATCTCCGTTAAGCCTGCCAAAATGCCTGCCCGCAGACGGCGTTCTCCTGCAATTAACTCATAGCTGCCCCCTATTCGCCGTACGGATAACGGCTGCAAAATGCCGTGCTGACGAATGGACTCCGCCAGCTCCTCCAAGGATTCCTCCCGAAACAGCTTTCTGGGCTGGGCAGGGTTTGGGCGAATGGATTTTGCCGGCAAAAACACCACCCGTCCGGTTTCCATATAGGTCTTTAGTTTTTGGCAGTGCATACTATGTCCTCCTTGGTGTGTTATGAATAATATACAAACTAAATGTTTAGAAAATCCACGAAAACAGCCTGTTTTCAAAGAAAACAACTCGACAAAGTCCTTAATAACTTCGTTGCAAAGAGGGATTATGTGTGGTACAATGGAGGAAAACGGCTAAGGAGTGCTGATTATGGAAGTGAGAAAACTGTTTTACGAGGATAGCCATTTGCAAACCTTTGAGGCGACGGTTACAGATTGCATACCGGGAAAGGACGGTTACGAAATTTGTTTGGATGCCACTGCCTTTTATCCCGTAGGAGGCGGTCAACCCAGCGACACGGGAATGCTGGGTGAAAGCAAGGTGCTTTCCGTCCGCGAGGAGGAAGGCAACATCATACATCTGTGCGACGCTCCCCTGCCTGTGGGACAGACGGTTGCAGGCAAAATTGACTGGTCGCGGCGATTTGATTTTATGCAGCAGCACTCAGGCGAGCATATGGTTTCCGGTGTGATTTATGAGGTTTATGGCTATCATAACGTGGGTTTTCATATCGGCGCAGACGTGGTGACCATTGATTTTGACGGAATGATTCCGCAAGAGGATCTGCAAAAAATTGAGGACAAAGTAAATCACGCAATCTGGCAGAATTTGCCCGTACAGTGCTATTATCCCACCGAAACAGAACTGCCCACTGTCCCCTATCGGCGGAAAAAGGATTTGCCCTGGCCGGTGCGGATTGTAGAATTCCCCGGTATAGATATTTGCGCCTGCTGCGGAACGCAGGTGAAGCGCACAGGCGAAGTGGGGCTGGTAAAGCTGTTTTCCTGTGTAAAATTCCACGAGGGTGTGCGGATTGAGATGGCCTGCGGCAGACGGGCTTTGGAAATGTTAAGCAGAGCCTATGACCAAAACAGGCAGGTCAGCCAGGCTTTTTCCGCCAAAATTGAGGAGACCGGGCAGGCTGCCCGTCGCATAAATGAAGCCCTGTCTGCAGAAAAATTCCAAAGAGCAGGGCTGGAAAAACGCTTGTTCCATTATATTGCTGAAAGCTATGCAGGCCAAACGCTGGCGGTGCATTTTGAGGAGAATTTGTCCCCTTCCGCCAACAGAGAGCTATGCGATTCCATTGCAGATTGCACTAAGGTAGCAGTTGCCCTGTCCGGAAACGACAAAGACGGCTACAGCCTTTGCATCATCAGCCGGACAGAGGACGCAAAGGCCCTGGGCGCAGACGCGGTAAATGCGCTGCGGGGACGCGGTGGCGGCAAAAAGGAAGCCTTTCAAGGCAGCGTATCCGCTACAAAGGAAGAAATCATACAGTTTTTTGCCAAAATCCCCCTCTGATTCCAATTGTATAGACTGTATAAATATGCATACAGCCTATTTGCAAAAAATTATTTGCTATATCCGTAAATAGGGCTTGCAAATTTGCCGTTTTACTGGTAAAATTACTATACAGCATATCCAAGTTATGCTGGAAGCAAAGGAGGATTTTCTATGATTCAAGTGATTATGGGCCTGAAGGGCTCTGGTAAGACAAAAAAATTGATTGACTCCATCAATGAGACCGTTGCAAATGCGCAGGGCGATGTAGTTTGCATCGAATACGGCAAGCAACTGACATATGATGTCAATTATCGCGTTCGTTTGGTGAATGCCAAGGAATACGGCATTGACAATTTGGATAAGCTGAAGGGCTTGGTTAGTGGTCTTCACGCCGGCAACTTCGACATTACCAACGTTTACATTGACAATCTGTATAAGACCATCGGCACAGACCGCGCTTTGGGCGAGGAGTTTATTCTGTGGTGCGCTGCATTTGCAGAGGCAAACAATATGAACTTCACTGTCACCGTTTCTGACGATCCCACCGGCGCTTCTGAGGCAGTTAAGGCATTGTTGGTATAAATTTTGATCACACCGCTATTTTGTGTAGCGGTGTGATTTTTTTGTTTTCTTTTTGCTGATTATGTGATAAAATAAACAGGAAGATATTATCAGTAAAGGAGTCGTTTCTATGAAAAACACTGTTTTTAAGGGTATGGCTACCGCTATGGTCACCCCTATGACGGAAAAGGGCGTGGATTTTGACACCTTGGCAAAATTTATTGAGTTTCAAATTGCGGGCGGTATCAATGCGCTGGTTGCCGTGGGTACCACCGGCGAAAGCGCCACCTTGAGCCCCGAAGAGCGGAAAGAAGTCATTCGGTTTACCGTGAGGCAGGTTAATGGGAGAGTGCCTGTGATTGCAGGTACCGGCACCAACAACACCTCCCACGTTTTGGACTTTACCAAGAGTGCCTGTGACGACGGCGCAGATGCGGTACTGGTGGTTACTCCCTACTACAACAAAGCTACCCAAAAAGGTTTGATCAACCATTATGTGGCAGTTGCAGATGTTTCCGAAAAGCCCGTAATTATGTATAGCGTTCCCAGCCGTACCGGCTGCAATCTTCTGCCGGACACTGTGGCAACCCTTGCCCAGCATCCAAATATTGCTGGCTTGAAGGACGCCGCAGGCAATATGGACCAAACGGTGGAAACTATTGCCAAATGCGGGGATAAACTGGATATCTACTCCGGTGAGGACTCTCTGACCGTGCCTATGATGGCTATGGGCGGAGCAGGCTGCATCAGCGTATTGTCCAATGTAGTGCCCCATTTGGCAACGCAGATGTGCGACAAATTCTTCGCAGGAGATGTGGCAGGCGCCGCAGCGCTGCAATGCCAAATGCTGCCCCTGATTCGCGCCCTGTTCAGTGAGGTTAACCCCATTCCTGCCAAGGCTGCCGTGGCGGCTATGGGCTTTGGGCAGGAGTATTTGCGGATGCCTCTGTCCTATTTGGAGGACCACAACAGAGAGAATCTGTTAAAACAAATGCGTGCATTGGGAGTGAAGGTATGAAAGTAGTTATTTGCGGCGCCAACGGCGCAATGGGAAAACTGTTGCAGCAGAAGCTGGAGAAGCATATTGCAGGCCTTGTCAGCGCGGATGGGCTGAACGGTGTTCCCCGCAGTTTTGATGAGTTGGGCGATGTGCAGCCGGAGGTTGTGGTTGATTTTTCTCACCACAGCGCAGCCCCCGCTGTTGCAGCCTATGCCATAAAAAACCGTTGCGCTATGGTAGTAGGCACCACCGGCCATACGGAGGAAGAAAAGCAGGCTATCTATGATGCGTCTAAGGCCGTTCCTGTGTTCTACGCGGGAAATATGAGCCTTGGGATTGCCGTGCTATGCAACCTTGCAAAACAGGCGGCTCAGAGCTTTCCTGAGGCGGACATTGAGATTGTGGAAATTCACCACAACCGAAAGGTGGACGCGCCCAGCGGAACGGCAAAGATGCTCTTTGATGCAATCAAAGAAGTTCGCCCCACAGCCATCGAAAACTTCGGCCGAGCAGGCGAAGGAAAACGGCAACCCAACGAAATCGGCATCAGCTCTTTGCGTATGGGTAATATTGTGGGCACCCACGAAATTCATATCACAACCGCATCCCAGCAGCTTACCCTCCGCCACGAGGCATACGACAGAGGTATGTTTGCCGACGGCGCGGTAGCCGCAGCAAACTTCCTTGCCGGCAAACCGGCTGGCCTATACGCAATGGCAGACTTGCTGGAGGAAATCTGATGCAAGCGCATTATATGAGTGGCGCCGGCAATGATTTTGCGGTGCTGGATGCCCGAGGAAAAGCCCTGGACTTTGAGGCGCTTTCCAAAGAACTTTGCGCAAGACTGGGCGCAGACGGTTTTCTGGCGCTGGACACCTCCCAGATTGCCGATTTTAAGCTGCATTTTTACAACCCCGACGGCTCCCGCGGGGAGATGTGCGGCAACGGCGCCCGGTGCATTTGCAAGTTCGCCTATGATACCGGCATTACCAAAGAGGCAATGACCGTAGAAACCGATGCGGGGCTTGTGTATGGCTGGCGGTTGCAGGAAAACCGCTACAAAATCAAGCTGAATAATCCGGGAGTGGTGGATTTACAACGTCTGCCGCATACTGCCTATGTGGAATTGGGCAAGCCGGGTATTCCCCACAGTGTCACAGAATATCCCACCTTGGAATGGGAGAATAAAGACTTTCTTTTGCCAGCCGTTTTGGCAATTCGCAATGATCCTGCATTCCCCAAAGGGGTCAATGTGAATCTGTATCGCAGAATTGATGAAAGCACAGTAGTAATTCTTACTTATGAACGGGGCGTAGAAGGCTTTACCTTGGCCTGTGGGACGGGCAGCGCTTCTACGGCTGTTGTGTTGTGGTCGCAGGGAAAGCTGCCCAGCGGCCGTCTGACGGCCTTAAACAGCGGTGGGGCGCTGGACATCCTTGTGGAAGGGTCTAACGGGCAGGTTACCGCCTTGTATTTGGAGGGTCCTGCAGAAGAAATTGATGTAATTCAATTCTAAAAACATATGGTGCAAAGTACCGCACCGATTTCATATATTGATTATGCGCCATATATTTCTACTGTATGAAAAATCTCCGGAATGCAAATGCATCCCGGAGATTTATTCCTATGAGGTCTGTTTAAATTGCGCCGTGGGCAAAACAGGCGCAGCTTTCATTAAGCCCAGAAGCGCAGGTCAAAATAGTTATCTACCTCTGTAACGGTCTTGCGCAAGGTGCGGGCGTCTACCCGTTCCACTTCCTGGCCGCTGGCCAGCAGCGCAGCGTAGATACGGTCTGTCATATCGCTTCTGTAGGTTGTCTGCTGAACGGTAATGGGCAGGCTCAGCTTGTAGGGAGGAATGCTCTTGTAATTCTTCAGCGCGTCTGCAGTTGCCTCTCTTACGACTTGTTCTGCATTGGGCAGCTCGTGGCACAGGTTGCGCTCTGTGCCTTCTTTTACGATGGCAGTTCTGATCTCAGGGATATATGTCTTTGCCTGCTCACAAGCCACTCTGTCGCCTACGGTCAGCACACAGGGTACATTATAGTGACCCAGAACTGCGGCAACATAAGACAACTCGCTGCAGGGCTTTCCGTTCAACAGATACTCAAAAATAACCTTGGAATTGAAGGTGTGGTCCAGGAAACCGCCCAATGTGCCGGCTCTGGCGTGGGTACCTACGTCCAGATAGCAATCGAATTTTCCCTCGTGCATCAGCTTGGTCCACTCTTCGATACCCACTTTTACTGCCCGGGGGTTAATATTGTCAACGTTAATGCTGTTATTGCCGCCGTGGCCGTCTACGTAATAGATGTTTTCAGCGCCGTTTTCGATGCAGGTCTCTACCACCCAGTTTAAGGTGTTCTCCAGCTTGCGGCAGGCTGCAGGATAGTTCCCTGTGTCACGTTGAATATCATCGATCGATGTAATGCCGGGAATACCCTCTATGTCGGTCATAATAAATACATTCATTTTTCGTTCCCCTTTTTTAAATTATTTTTTATTAAGCCCAGAAGCGCAGGTCAAAATAGTTATCTACCTCTGTAACGGTCTTGCGCAAGGTGCGGGCGTCTACCCGTTCTATATTCTGGCCACTTGCTGTAACCTTCGCATAGAGCTGGTCGGCCATATCGGTTCTGCAAGCTGTCTGCTCAACGGTAATGGGGAAACTCAGCTTATAGGGGGGAATATTGCGGTAGTTTTTCAATGCGTCCGCCGTAGCCTCTTTGATAATTTGCTCTGCATTGGGCAGGTCGTGGCAGACATTACGCTCTGTGCCCTCTTTCACGATGGCAGTTCTGATTTCGGGAATATACTCCTTTGCCTGCTCACAAGCCACCCTGTCACCAATGCACAGCACGGAGGGCACATCAAAGCAGCCGCAAAGGGTAGCAACCAAAGACAGTTCGCTGCAGGGCTCGCCGTTCAGCCGGTACTCAAAGATAGCGCTGGAATTGAAGGTATGGTCCAGGAAACCGCCCAATGTGCCGGCTCTGGCGTGGGCGCCTACCTCAAGGTTGCAATCAAACTTTCCCTCTCGCAGCAGTTTTGACCACTCCTCGATGGTCACTTTGGTTGCCCGGGGATTGATGCTTCCATCCTTGATATTGCCGCCACCGCCGTGGCCGTCATAGAAATAGATGTTTTCAGCGCCGTTTTCCAAGCAGGTCTCTACCACCCAGTTCAGGGTTTTCTCCAGCATACGGCAAGCGTGGGCATAGGTCTCTGGCACTGAGATGTTTTTAACTGCGTCGATCGTTGTGGCGCCGGGAACGCCTTCCAGGTCGGTCATAATAGAAACATTCATATTCTATTCCCCTTTTTAATCTTATTCCCAATGGATGCGCAGATCCTCGTAACGGGTTATCTCTGGTTGGACTCTGCGCAATGTGCGGGCGTCTACGCGCTCCACATTTCTGGGATTGCCCTTTGCCATTATCGCAGCGTAAGATGCATCGGTCATATCGGATCTGTAAGTTGTCTGCTGAATGGTAACAGGCAAGCTCACCTTGTAAGGCGGAATGCTCTTGTAATTCTTCAGCGCGTCCACAACAGCCTCTTTGATAATTTGCTCTTGATTAGGCAGGTCCTGACAGACGTTACGTTCTGTGGCGTGCTTTACAATAGCGGTTCTAATTTCAGGGATATATTCCTTTGCCTGTTCACAGGCTACTGTATCGCCAACACACAATGCAACAGGCACATCAAACGCGCCGTGAAGGGCAGCAATAAAGGACAACTCGCTGGCAGGCTCTCCGTTCAGACAGAACTCAAAAATAACCTTGGATTTGAAGGTGTGATCCAGGAAGCCGCCCAATGTGCTGGCTCTGGCGTGGGCGCCTACATAAAGAACACAATCAATTTTTCCCGCGGGCATCAGCTCGTTCCATTCTTCTATATCGATTTTCTGCGCCCGAGGATCGATATTTGCATCATTGATATTGCCGCCGCCACCGTGACCATCTCTGTAGTAGATATTTTCAGCACCGTTTTCCGCGCAGGTCTCTACTACCCAGTTTACGGTTTTTTCCAGCATACGGCAGGATCTCTCATAGGATTCTGTGCCCCGCGGAATAATGTCATCCATAGTTGTAATGCCGGGAATGCCCTCAATGTCAGTTAGAATGTACACATTCATTTTTTGTTCCTCTTTTCTTAATCTTAGTAATAGAAGGGGGGCCATTCTGCTGAGCAATACACCCCTCCGCCGTCATTATAACGCACCCCGCCTAAATATGCAACACGAAAATCATTTTTCTTTTGGATACAATTTTGCCATTCCGCCTGTGGAGGTTTCACGGTAATGGGACAGCAGGTCTATGCCCGTTTCGTACATAGTTTTTACAATCAAATCAAAAGAGATCTTTCTGGTGTTCACCAGGAAATTTGCCAGATTCACCGCATTGATTGCCCGCATCGCTGCCACCGCGTTTCGCTCAATACAGGGTATTTGCACAAGTCCGCAAATAGGGTCGCAGGTAAGTCCAAGGTGATGCTCCAAGGCAATCTCCGCTGCGTATTCGATTTGCTCGATGGACATTGTATACAGCTCTGCCAGGGCTGCCGCCGCCATAGAACAGGCCGTGCCGATTTCCGCCTGGCAGCCGCACTCTGCGCCGCTGATAGATGCATTTGTCTTAATGAGCATTCCTACAATTCCTGCCGTTGCCAGAGCCTTTACAATAGCCCCATCGTCAAATCCGCATTTTTGTTGGTGATAAAGCAGAATGGACGGCAGCACGCCGCAAGCGCCGCAGGTAGGCGCCGTTACAATAGTTCCGCAAGATGCGTTCTCCTCGCTGGAGGCAAAGGCATACGCGCAGACAAGTCTGGTTTCTTTTGTTTCTGCTCGCTCGTCAATATGGTTTGACGTATATAAATGGCGCGCCTTTCTGGAAACGTTTAAGCCTCCCGGCAGGATTCCCTCTTTGTTCAATCCCGCTTCAATGGTCTTCTTCATCTGTTGCCAGATTTGCATCAGGTAATCTAAAATTTCTGTGCCCTCGGTTTCCTGCACATACTGCCATATCCGTATGTTCTTCTCTTTGCAATGCTTTTGAATTTCAGAGAAACTGTCCAGGGCGTATACTTCCTTGTTTTCGGGCAGTTTGGTTTCTTCTATTTCGATCTCTCCGCCGCCAATGCTGAAAACGCGCATTTGTCCTAAAAGGGTATCGCCGGCATAGGCAAACAAATCCATTGTGTTGGGGTGATATCCCGTTAGGTTTTCGCTCTGAAAAACAATTTCTGTGTTAACGGGCGAGAAGGTCTCTTCAATCACCTTGTCCGTACCGTGGCCTTTGCCTGTGAAGGACAGGGAATTATACAATATTGCCTTGTATTTATCGGCATTGGGATAGTTTGCTCTAAATATTTTACAAGCCTTTTCCGGGCCCATCGTATGTGAGCTTGATGGGCCTTTGCCGATTTTATATAGTTGCTTTAACGATTGCATTCCCATAATAATTCTCCAGTATATCTTTTGAGACATTATACCACCCGAAAGATTGGGGCGCAATATGTAATTTATACCCAATACGCATAAATCCCGTCCACTTTCGTGGACGGGATTCTTCTGTCTTGGGCAAAAAGTCCGATCGTCTTACCAACTTTTAAACTTCTTATATGTCATACAATTTACAAACTTTTCATCATATCTTTTGCTGCTTCTGAAAATACCGTTATCTATCCCTTCGTCACCCATTGGAGTTCCTCTGACAACAAATAGTGTATTGGAAGTATTGGCGGTATCAAATTTGCAAATCGGGATTTTCTCTCCGTGTAGCCCGGCAAGCCGAGGAAATCGCGGGGTTTGCTCCCAGTAGATGGTATTGTCTGTAAAATAAATGACCGTACGCTTATTGGCCCGTTTTCTTGTTAGAATTACGGTATATTCTTTGTCGTTAAACATCATAGAATACACATCGATAAACGGTGTGTTGAACAAAAATGCTTTGGTAGCTTGAAAGGCTTCAAACAGCTTCATATCAACCATTCCTCTTCCACACTTTATTCTTGAACTTCTTGATATCCCTGCCAAAGTTCTTGCCGTCAAAGATCATAGAAATCAGAAATGCAAGGGGCGTAACCAGCACGAATGCAGGCACAACAATCCAGAACCAGGGCCAATATTTTGCTTGCCCCGCGTACTGTCCCACCGGAACAACTTTGAACAGTTTCGGTGTGAAGATGGCGAAAAAGTTACCGATGGCATCATTCTCTCCGGGACCCCATATGTAAGATGTGTTCTTATAGCCAATGCCCAGGAAGTTCTGGTCTGAATGCAGAGGCACAAAACCCAACTCAGACTGGAACACTTGGTTCAAAATGATAAACAACATCAGCATCAGCAGCCCCACAGGGGCAACCCATACACGCTTGTAAGAAAGCTTATGATGTCCCAGCAATACCATCAACAAAGGAATGGCAATCAGCTGCCAATGGTGGTAATAAAAACGCAGAATATCCAGCTGCTCCGCAGACTGGTCCACCTTCGCAATGGGCTCTTGGGGGTACACAAATGCAATCAAGCCGCTGATAACACCAAGGTAAAACATATAGTCCTTAGCCCTGTCTTTTTTAGAACAAAACAAGATGGGAAACAGAGCAATATTCGCCGCGCAAATATTGCCAAACCAGCTATCCCGCAGCATTCTCGCCTCGTCCACGCTATACGGAGGAATGTATACTTTCAGGAAATGTAACAGTAACCCGAAGACAAGGAAGGAAAACAATACCGTCTTCTGGCATTTGGCAGACCGGTTCTTCAGTAAAAAGTAAAGTCCCGCAGTTGCGCCGATACCAATCGCCAACCAAAGGAAATACCAACCGTTAAACATAGCAATATACACAACATCACCTGTTTCTATATCGTTGTAATGTGCTTAGCAAAGCTCCTTGATTGTAGCACGAAACGATGCTTTTTTCAAGAGGGGTGTTTAATTATATGAAACAGGATTTTGAGTTTGCTTTCAATAACAGAAACCGGACCAATACAAAAAGAACCAAGGAAACCAAGGTCATCATAATTTTTTCACCGCAAAAAAGGTTTGCGTCTACCGCCCGAATTGATATAAAAATTGTTCGGTATATCGATCATTTCTCTTGCAAAAATCAACAGCGACACAAAAGAAGGTCTTTCCCACAAATCGTAAAGCTCTACAATCTTCGAATCTACCTCCGCCGTAGTTATTACAAGTATGCGCAAGCGCAGCAATTCTGACAAAACTTCTTTTGTTCTTTTCTCTGTAATATCCAATGCTTTCATCAGTAACTGTGCAGAAAAAAGACTCTTGCTTTCACGTTTATATAGGAATACAATTGCATTAAATACATCCCTATCTGCCAACACCTTAAAGAAAGAGGGATAATCAATTCCGTCCAAAAGTGCCCTATCCTTATTAGCCGCATCCGGCACAACTAAAAAATACTGCAGTCGATTAAACAATCCCATTTCCGTATAACCCGAATCCATCACCACTTGGGAATACACCTGATCATCCTGGTTGTGTACACCGGCTTTTTTCTTAAACTGTTCCGGATCTGAAAGAATCTTGCCATACATAGATTGCTCAATTATCCAGCATAACTCAAAGGCTCTTGAAATACGATCTTCCACTTTTGTATTAATTATATCCTTCAAAATAGCATCCTGTGTATTGGTAGGTTTCTTGTTTTCCAAACCGAAGAGTTCATCCATTGACACATCGAAAAATTCTGCAATTCTTGGTAGTAACTCTGTATCAGGTACGCCACCGTTTTCCCATTTAGAAACTGCTTGTGCCGTTACACCAACATATTTAGCCAACTCGTCTTGCTTGACGCCTCTTAACTTTCGCAGCTCAGCTACATTCTTACCAATAGTCATTATATCCATAAAATCACCTCCAATAAGAGTCTTAACAAAAAGCGCTTTCGTCATTAGTAAGATAACACAATAGCCAGTTGTTTTCAATGGAGGTAAAATTGATATAAACAACTGTGGTTTGATTTTGGGCACAAATCAATGCGGAGCATTGTATATAATTCGTAGCGAAGCCACACCTTACCTATTCACTATTACTTTTTACTTTCCAAAGCCCTAAGGATTTTTTGAGGTAAGCGTGAAGATGTAATAGACAAAAAGCAAGCCCCCTGTTGGACTCGCTTTTCTGCGGAAAAGCCACGGCGGTTGCAAGTGTCCACCGGACACTTGCTAAGAGCCGCCTTTCGAGTCCAACAAAGATGGGATTAAAAGCCAATAAAAAAGGACATCCATTAGGATGTCCTTTTTTATTGTCATTCGTGTCCGAACAAGAACTGGGTGAAAACCTGATTATCTTTATAATTTTCGTATATTTGTATTTTAATTGGTTTTACAATCAAGAATCTCTTTAAGCAGAGATATCTTTCTCTTTGCTGTTTCAGTATCGTAGGGTAGCTTTTGTTCATCTGTAAGGATATTGGGGCATTCAAAATATTCTAAACATTCGAGCATAGCCTCTCCGAACAGTTGAATATTGGACTGTAATTGTTCGGATAGTTGTTTGCCTTCAAAAAGATTACCTCTACCAAGATTATATTCGCGGCACAAATCAAATGCAGGTAAAACATTTGCATAAGACAAAGCCTTGTCTGTTTCCCCCTTAGTAGAATAACGATACATCAAATCTCTTGACACAATATTTCTCATTTCGGTATCAGTGCTAATTTCAAGAATCTTATGATACAAGAGAATCGCTTCTTCATAATTATCTGCTGACTCTTTCTTGGTTCCTGATAGTGCCCAAGCGAGTTTATACATAAGCTTTTCATTGCCAGGATGCTTAATAAGCATTTCACGAAGGACGGGAACGGCTTCCATATAACGCTTTTGCGCAAACATATTATCAGCAAGGGCACAAGCGTTATCAATTTCCTCAAATTGTTTACTTGTATCGTGTCCAATAAGAAAATCAACAGATACTCCGAAATAATCCGCAATAATCGGTAGTAGCGAAATGTCGGGATAAGAAGAATTTGTTTCCCATTTACTCACAGCTTGACAAGATACGCCCAGTGTTTCAGCAATTTGTTCTTGTGTTAAATTACGCTGCTTTCGCATGGTCTTAAAGTTATTAGAAAAGTTTCTGTTCATACTATACACCTCATTATTTGTATTGAACCGGTTCTGATTATATTATAACAAATAATTCGGTAACGTCCATATACAACTATTTTAATATTTTTCAACTGTAAGTTGATAGTGATATTCTGTGCTACGCACAGAGTGATATTATGCCTTACGGCATAGTGATATTTTTGCCGTTGGCAAAAGTGATATTATATTCGTCCTTTAACTCGCGAAGCGAATATCACTTGCGAAGCAAATATAACTGAGCGAAGCACAATACAACTCGCCGAAGACGAATATAACTGAAAAAACTCTTGTTCTTTCGAACAAGACTTTTTTCTGGCGCCCCCTGTTGGACTCGAACCAACGACCTGCGGATTAACAGTCCGTCGCTCTACCGACTGAGCTAAGGGGGCAAGATGTTGGCATTACTTATTTTCCCAGGCAGTCACCCGCCAAGTATCGTCAGCGCAGATGAGCTTAACTTCTGTGTTCGGGATGGGAACAGGTGGACCCTCATCGCAATCAATACCAACTCGTATGGATGGGTGTTGCCCATCTTTTATGTCAAAGCATTTCTGCTCTAACAGCATTAGGATTATAGCACCTTGCCTGCCACTTGTCAATCCTTTTTTCAAGGAAAATGGTGACCCATACCGGATTCGAACCGATGTTAACGGCGTGAGAGGCCGCTGTCTTAACCACTTGACCAATGGGCCATTGGTGCACCTTCAGGGACTCGAACCCGGGACCCACTGATTAAGAGTCAGTTGCTCTACCAACTG
>JAZNDB010000239.1:0-5754 GCA_045587845.1 Faecousia sp. | reverse complement strand
GGTGTTGGTGTTCAGCGGCCGGGTAGCGGGCGAAATCGCGCAAAAAGCCGCGGATATGGGCTGCGCTGCCATTATCGCACGCTCTGCTCCTACCGATCACGCCTGTTCCATAGCCGAACAAGCGGGAATCACCCTGATCGGCTTTGCACGGGACGATCGTTTCAACATTTACACCTGCCCCCAACGGGTAACAGGCTGAAACACATCAAAAAATCCCCTAACTCGCAAAGAGTTAGGGGATTTTAACATTCATTACGTTATTCCAAGGTAATTTGCGCCAGAAAACGGACGCAGCGGCGACTGTTGGCATCACCAAAGACCACCAACTGCGCACCAGGCGTGCCCGGATCAATGCCCTCGATCGGTTGTCCGTCTGCCGCAACCGCAAGGTAGACGGTTTCGTTCTCCAGCACTTCCTGCAGCTGAAATTCTGCAGTGTATTGATCGGCAGAGGTGGCCAGCACCCTGCTGACGCCTTCGGTGGAAATATTGGCTTCCTGCAGCAGATCCGCCAGCAGGATCCCGCGGTAGCTGTGGGCTGTAACCGTACCTTTGCCATCTACCAGTTCGCCGGAAAATGCCACCTGATCCAACTGGGTTAAGGGGATCTGCAGACTTTCACCGTGGGCAGTCAGGGTCAAACCCGCAGGTGCTTCATGGGTCATGCGGTGGACTACCGCCACCAGCGTGGTAACTACCAGCAGAATTACAAACAAAAAGACGATTTTTTTCTTCATCGATGAACCCTCCCTTTATAATACAGCAGCTTTTTTCAGCCGACAATAGACCAGATGCCCCAGTATTCCTGCCAGACCGCCGAAGCAGGCGGCCAACAGCAGCCAGAGCAACAGGGTAAGGGAGCGCAGATGAAAGACCAGCAGATTGGAAATAACGGCGCAGAGAAGATTTCCAAGACAGCAGGATAAAAAGAAATAGATCGCGCTGCCTTTTGGCGTGAAGCGGCGAACGATATCTGTCGCAACGCCGGGCACGGTGTAGGTCAGAAGGGTAAATGCTCCCTGATAACCGGTCATGCCCAGACAAAAAGCCAGCGCCCCCTGCACCAGAGCGGAAAGGGTGGCGGCAAAGGGCCAATCGGTGACCGTACAGCCCAGTACGATGAACAGAAGGGAAAAGGCCGCAGCGGCGCCGCCGCCGGGCAAACGGATGAGATCGGTAAGGGGATTGAGCACCGGCGTGACGACACGCTTGGCGATCATTCCACCGCAGACACACAGGCTTAAAAAGACCAGGTGCCTGGTTTGAAGGCTTTTTTTCATAGAATACTCCTTTTCAAAACGGAAGGCACAGGCGTTTCCGCCTGCACCCCGGCGCAGTACCATAGCACATGGCCTTAGGCACTTTTGCTCGAAGATTCTGTCAGATATGAAGTTGTCAGCGAGGGTTGTTCCAATTGCGAATCAGCGGAGAAAGGACAGCCGGCAGATCGTCTCGGTTTTCTTCAGTCACCTGATAGAGCTGCACCCGGGGATGTGTCCGGATCTCCTGCAAAAAGGGAATGTGGGTCTTGTGCTTGATCACCGCCAGAACGGGGATGCTGCCGTTCAGACAGCGGAGCACCTCACGGCGAAAGTCCGCGGCATCCTGTTCCAGAAAGCCCAGCTCATCCATCAGAATCAAACTGCCCGGTTGGGCGCGGAGCAGCTCCACGCCCAGTCCGTCAAAGACCTCCGGCCACATGGTGTGTTCCGTACGGTTGGTGCGGCCGATCCGATTGCAGGTCTGCTCCACGGGCGTCGGATCGTCAGCGGCATACAGGTAGATGGACCGAAACCCATCGGCGTCCGGCGGAGAAGCGCGGGTGATGAATCCGCGAACAGGCCCCTTCCAATCCTCCAGCAGACGACGGGCAAGGGTGGATTTTCCCACACCCCGCTGCCCCCAGAGGACGATATGCCGGGGCGGCAAGGAGGAAAGCGGCAAACCATGTTGGCTACCGCATAAGTGGTCTGGCATAACGATCATCCTCCTTCCAGTCTTTTGTACAGTATACCATGGGTCTTGAAGGGCGTAAAGCCGTACGGTGAAAAAACGACCGTCGGCCTGCGGCGTTGGGATATAGACAGAACGCGCAGGCCCGTGGTTGAGACCGAACGGATTACTTTTTCAGTTTGGGGAGCAGATACAGCTTCTGGCTGGGGGTGAAGAAGTATTCCAACACCGGTGCCAGCAGAATGGCGGTGATACCTGCCGTGAAACCTCCGTTATACAGGCAGAAGCCGCCATGGAAGGTAACGATAGTGGTCACCATGCAGGCATGGACCATACCGGCCAGAATACCGCTCACCGTGCCGAAGCAACCGGAAATGGGGACCAGCGCACCGGCGAAGCACAGACCGACGATGATGGCCTGGGTGGTGATGGTGAAGCCGCCGAAGGTGGAGGCCAGAAGATAACCCAGCATGATGGGGAACATATTGAAAATATGCGCGCCACAGGGGGTGATGGCCAGCAGACAGACGATACTGCCAACGGTGGGGCCGGTCATGGCAGCGCCGGTAAGGTTATAATAACCGGTAACAAACAGACCAAACAGACCGATGTTGATCAGCGTTTTTCCAACACCGTCGTTTTTGGTGAAATCACACTTGTAGCCGGTGCTCTTCAGCACCTCGCTCATGCCGCGGAAGCTCTTGCCGTTCATAAAGAAGCCGCAGACCACTGCCAGCAGCGAAGTGATCACCGCAAACAGATTGCCCAGCAGGGCATAGGACTCACCGATATCGGTGTTGGAGGGGATCTCGTGTCCCGTACCGCGATACATAAAGGAGAACAGGAGCACGCCGATGAATCCGGCAACAGCGGCGGCGTTGTACAGCGTGTAGCCTCTGTGCAGATTGGGACTGTGCTGGCACAGGATGCCCATCAGGAAACCGGCAATGGCGCCCAGTGCGATGCCCAGCAGGATCTTCAGCACCATAGCGCCTGCCATGCCGTCAAATGCGGGGTATCTGCAAATGGCCTCACTGACAAAGGGGGACAGGGCGGTAGAGAAGACCGCAACGTTTACCTGACTGGCGAAAGAGACCTTGGTGACCTTGGTGAACAGCCAGGTGCCGAAGATGCACGGCCAGATGTTCATGATATTCATGCCGAAGAAGCTGAAGCCGATGGTCAGGAAAAAGGCCATGAGCGTTGCGCCGTTCAGTTCAAACTTGGATACCCAAAACACCAGCACACAGGCCAGACCCACCAGGCCGGCGTTCAAAAAGGTGCCGCCGGGGGTACCCAGCTTGAAGTAGTCCATGGTCAGCTGGGCGGGCGAGCTGATGATCTTCCACAGTCCGGCGAAGGTCTGGCTCAGGTTTCCGGCCAGCAGTGCCGTTACCAGAAGTGCGATGCTGTAGCCCAGCATGATGCCTGTGATCTTCTTTGTGTTGGCAGATCTGTTCATATTAGATCCTCCCTTAAGTATGTAACTGCAGGAAAAACGTGTTTTTTCGCAGACGTGAAGGCCAAAAACCTTTTGACATACGTTGAATAACAGGACCTTTCGTATCGTTCGCGTAAAAAAGGAAAAAGAACTATTTTTCCTTACCGTAAGCATAGCACAACATTAAAAAATATACAAGCAGAAAACAAACGGCAAAGAATTTTCGGTGTCATATCGGCAGGTGTGCTGAAAATATCGACATGTGAGAACGCATTTCGGCGACGGATAATAGTCATGGTCACCGATGATGGTATCCCCCAAACGTGTACGCCCACAGCAAGCGAAATCTCCAACTGCGATACCGAAACAAAGAAAAAAGGACAGTGACTGGCGAGTCACTGTCCACGGCTTTGGAACTGTCTGCCTTGTTGCGGTCTTTGCAAAAATGATACTTTCAAATGCGGCAAAAGCTATCAAAACAAAGAAAAAGCACCAAAATCTCACGATTTCAGTGCTTTTTTGGTGGAGATAAGCGGGGCCTTGCCCCTGACACCACCAAAACGCCCTAAATATAAGGCATTTTATACTTTTAAGTGGTGGTTTTCAAGTGGATTCCCCTCCAGATTCCCATCAACTCTGAAAATCAGATTTTTCCCACAACTTCAAGAACTTTTGTTGTATCCAATTTCTCTTTGTTCAGGTAGTAATATTCCGTTGTTCGTGTATCAGCATGACCAATGTACTGAGATACAACAGCCAAAGGAACACCACCGTCAATGAGTTTCGTAACAAGTGTTCTTCTCATACCGTGGAAGTGAGCGTCATCAAACACTTTCTTCTGTAACCTTTCTCTAAAATGTCCTGCTTCATAGTTGGGAATTATTCTACCATCTTCTCTACGAAGAACAAAATTAGCGCCCTTAGTAGTACCACCTGTAATTTCATTATCCAACACTTCTTTATTGTGGTAGGCTCTGCCGTGCTTTTTCTTATTCTGCTCTTGCTCCGTCTTCCATGCCTTTAAGGCATTCAGAAGTTGCGGTGCTGCGTCAAACTCACGCTCACGTTCTTTAGGAGGGCCAATATAAACCCTATTCTTATGTCTTAACCCATTTCTATCATAACAAAGTTGTTGACGAATATTGATTTTACCCGAAGCAAAATCAATGTCCTCCCATGTGATACCTAATGCCTCGGACATACGAACACCACCGTAGAAAGTCAAGCAGAGGAAAATATAATATACTGTTCCTTCGGTCTTGGCATATTCAAAGCATTTATCAATGTCTTCCATCTCAAAGGTTTTTATTTCTCTATCTTCTTTCTTGGGTTTATTAGGAACATCTGCCTTTGAATCACTAAAACTCTCGATATCGCCCAACAACATTTTAGCCTTCGGGTGATTGTGTGAGAAAGTATCTGCTGCCCATTTATCGTGTTCGATTGCACCAATTATTTCACAGCCAGCCATTTCAAAACCGCAACTAAATCCACCTGCCCCCGAAAAAACATCAAACACTTTTATTTTTCTCATGTATTCACCTCGTTATTTTCAACGGCGGTAATATCAACCATTTCGTCCAAACCACATTGTAAGACAATTGAAATTTTAGCCAGCGTTTCCATTGAAACGGCTTCGTCTCGTCCCATCTTAGCCAAACTGTTTGTGCTTATACCTGCCATCTTACGCATTTGAGTCTTGGTAATTTTTTTGTCTATCAGTAGTTTCCATAGTTTATTATAACTATATTCCATAGTGGACTACCTCCTACATAGCAAAACCAGTATATCACTGAACGCGCGTAAGGTCTACACAAAATATCATGTTTGTGTGATATTTTGTAGTTTCTTTTTTATTTTCTGTGTATCTGTAGTGCTTGAGGCAACATTTATAAACCCTATATTCCAGCCCGATATTCACATGACACTTAACAAAGTTTTTTCTGTTGCATTGCCATCTAAACCATAACAAGAAACTCTAAAAGCCATATTTTATGACCCTTAAAAATCGGGGTCATAAAATACGGCCTGAAAAATGCCACTTATTCACGACACTTATTTAATCTCGTTTTCCTGCATTCAATCCTTACCAATATCTTCTTGAGGAACGTTATTGGACACTTTTACTCCGAAAACAGGATTCCCATCTAGATTCCCATCAAATCTAAAATATTTTCTCCTTGTAGTTTCGAGGCAAAACTGCATTTGTAGTTTCCAAAGTCCTGCGAAAGTTATTAGAATAGAGAAAAACAACAGATACATGGTCATTTCAGCTTGAAGAAATAAAGAAAAAAGGACACTCAATTTGAGTGTCCTTTTCCTTGGTGGAGATAAGCGGGATCGAACCGCTGACCTCTTGA
>JAZNDB010000238.1:0-2974 GCA_045587845.1 Faecousia sp. | reverse complement strand
CTTCTTATTGCTCAGCTGCTTCAGAGCCAGCTCCTTGCAAGCGTTCCAAGCTTCCTGGGAAGCGGGCTTGTTGTCGTTCTTGAACTCGTCGGAAGTCCACCACACGGTGTTCTTGGAGGTCTCATCCATAACGATGAACTTATCTTTGGGGCTGCGGCCGGTGTAGATACCGGTCATAACGTTTACAGCACCCAGCTCGGTGAGCTGACCCTTGTCAAAACCCTCCAGGGTGGGGTCCATCTCAGCCTCGAACAGCTGCTCGTAAGTAGGATTGTAGACAATCTCGGTAGTACCGGTAATGCCATACTTTTCCAGATTGATTTGCATATCGGTTTCCTCCTAAAATTTCGTGCGGACAATGCCGCAAATTTATAATTTCGGGTTGCATTTTCTAAGAAAATCCAACTTCCACCACATACATCTTAACACAGAAAAAAAAGAAAGTCCACACCTTTTTTTGGGATTTTCAGGGATTTTTTGTCCTTTTTGCGTTTTGTGCAAAATTTGACGAAGATTTTCGAAAAATTATCCCCCTATCACCTGGGCCGCACCCCTACATTAACCCCCACATAGGTGTTTGTAGGGGTGACTATCGGTCGCCCGTTACCTTGACGCGTTTGAGATGTGTGCGGACGAGCAATGCTTGCCCCTACATTATTATGTGTCACCGGTGCGACAATCCAGGAAAAACTCCACGGGCGTTTCTGCCCGTGGAGTTGATACAAATATTCATAAGAACACGCGTTTGCTTATTTATTTATGTATTCTGTGGGGGTGATGCCCACTTGATTTTTGAATACCCGATTGAAATAACCAATGTTCTCGAAGCCCAGCTGCATAGCCACCTCGTAGATGTAGAACTCCTGGGTTGCCAGCATCTGGCAGGCTTTTTCAATGCGGATACGGTTGCGGTAATCTGTGGGGGACAGGCCGGTTTCCTCCTTGAACAGGCGGTACATTTGCGCTTTGCTCAGTTGACAGCGGGAGGATAGCAGGTCTGCGTCCACCGGCTCTAAGATGTTGGCGTTGATACAGTTGATAGCCGGGGCAATTTTCTTATTGGCAATGCTCTGCTGGGCGCAGATATCCGAAAGCAAAAGGGCCACCGCGGCAATGCTCTTGAAGCTGTCAGCATCCTCCAGATACCGGGCGGCGAGGTTGCGGATACGGTCGGCAAAGTAGTTGCCCATTTGGCGAGAAATCAGCAGCGGCTTCTGGGAAAACAGGAGAATGTCCCCCGCCTTATCCCGGAGGGTGAAGTCTACCACGATAAATTCCAGACCCGGAGAAAGAATGTCCATAGTATGCCTTGAGCCAAGGGGCAGATACAGCAGACTTCCCGGCTCAAGCTGAACGCTGTTCCCTTCCCAGGTGTAACGGCACTGCCCTTTTTCCACAAACATAAAGCCGTTGCAGAGGCGCTGGGTTACCACGAGATTTTGGTATAAAGGGGTTCGTTTCACCGCCCTGACGGAGGCAACGGAAAAAACTTTACTGGAAACGTCAGAAAGGCTGATTATCTTCATAGTTACTCCTTTTTCTTCCACAAGGGGAAATGGACGAAATCATAGTATCATATTCCTCTGCAGAAAGCAACCGATTTGCCAAAATGAGAATATAGTATAAGAATTGATAGGACAGTGCATTTATTTTTCCTTTCAGTATGGTATGGTAATGCTATATGGCAGCGCGCGCTACACAATCAACAAAAGGAGGAAAACTATGACTTCTCAAGAAATCAAAGAGGCGGCCAAACGGCTTGGCGCGGATGCAGTTGCCATCGGCTCCATTGACCGTTGGGAAGGCTGTCCCTCTCAGCAGGACCCCCGGCAGATTATGCCCCGGGCCAAATCCGTTATCGCTATGGCATTCCGCGTGTTCCGTGGCTCTTTAAGAGGTGTTGAGGAAGGTACTTTCTTCTCCAACTACTCTGCTATGGGCTACGGCGGCATTACCTATGCCTATATGCCCATTACCGTTATCAATCTGTGTAAGCTGATTGAGGACGAGGGTTACGAGGCCATTCCCTACGGCCACCAAAGCGGTTGGCGGGCCTTGGACAACAAGGGCAATATCCGCCCGGAATTCTCCCGTCCTGTTGCTCCCGGCAAGCCCCATCCGGACATTATGGTGAATCTGCGAATCGCGGCATTTTTGTGCGGTCTGGGTGAAATCGGCTACTCCAAGATGCTTCTGACGCCGGAATTCGGCCCCAGAAACCGGGTGGGCATCATCATTACCGAGATGGAACTAGAGCCTGACCCCATTATCGAGCCCGGCACGTTGTGCAATCGCTGTATGGCCTGTGTCCGTGAGTGTCCCGGCGGATGTATCCCCAAGGATAAGACCGTAAAGGTGAATCTGGCAGGCTATGATGTGGAGTGGGGCGATGTGGATATGGACAAGTGCGCCAGAGCTTTCGTGGGCGCAAAGAAGGCAGAGCCCGGCGAGCGGCAGGACTATCTTTCCTACGCCCAAGGCTATAAGGAAGCCGCCGACGGCTACCGTCCCAGCGAAATTTCCCCCTTCTATCACAAGCCTGCCAACCTGTATAACACCGGACAGGCTATCTGCGGCGCGGCAGGCTGTACCCGCGCCTGTATGACCAGCCTGGAGCGTCGGGGCGTGCTGAGCAATAAGTTCAAACGGCCCTTCCGGGAGGGGAAAAACACCACACCCTGGCGGCTGGATTGGTCGGAAGGCGCCATTGAACGGGATGAGCCTGCGCCCTACGAGCCGCCCTACGGCTACGGCGCGGCGTCAAAGGGCTTCGACGCGGACTAAGTATGATGAAATTTGCAGTTGGTTTTCAACTTTCTCCCCAAGGGGAGCGACCCTTCTCGGCGCTGGTGTCCCGATACAAGGACCACATCAGCGAAGTGTTCTTCCCGTGGCAGGACTTTTCCACCTGCCGCAGTCCGTTGGCGACCCGTCACGGCTATACGGATTGGGCCGCCCAAAAACGGCTGGAAGA
>JAZNDB010000237.1:0-2903 GCA_045587845.1 Faecousia sp. | reverse complement strand
GCACAATTTAGAAAAACTTTCACAATATCCAACTACGGATTCTATTTTAACGAATATATTTGAAAATAGCAAGTAAAATTCACGAATGGAGTGAAAATATGTCGATTCATAACGGCCACAGACAGAGATTAAGGGACCGCTTCCGTAAGGAAGGTCTGGATAATTTTGACGAATTATATGTTCTGGAGCTTTTGCTGTTTTACTGCATTCCCCGGGCGGACACAAATCCGCTGGCCCATCGCTTGCTGGATCGCTTTGGCTCGTTGACAGGGGTATTGAATGCTTCTGCTGAAGAGATTGAGAAGGTAGAGGGGGCAAGCGCAAACACCGCAACTTTCCTATCTCTTATTACCCAGGTAGGACGTTATTATCAGATTAAGCGCTTCGATGCAGGAGAAATTTTACGTACCACAGAACAATGCGGCAATTATCTGGTGCCATACTTTTTTGGTAGAGAACGGGAAACAGTATTTTTGCTTTGTTTGGATGCCAAATGTAAGGTGATATGTTGCAAAAAAGTGGGAGAGGGCAGTGTAAACTCTGCAAATATTCCTGTGCGCCGTGTGGTTGAGATGGCGTTGAGCGCCAATGCCACCAGCGTTGTGCTGGCACACAATCACCCCAGCGGTCTGGCAATTCCTTCACTGGATGATGTGCAGACAACCCATCGTATGGCTGCTGCATTGGAAACAGTGGAGATTGCCTTGGCAGACCACATTATCGTCAGCGGTGACGATTACGTATCAATCGTACAATCCCAATACTACAAGCCTCAGGATGATCGTGACATTCGATAAGGAAGGTGTAACCATTGGATAAGTTTCAACTGGTTTCTGACTATATACCCTCAGGCGATCAGCCCGAGGCAATTCAAAAACTGACGCAAGGTGTGGAGTTAGGGCTGCGTGAGCAGACACTTTTGGGTGTAACCGGCTCGGGTAAAACCTTTACAATGGCCAACATTATTGCCAATGTGAATAAACCCACATTGGTTTTGGCGCATAATAAGACTCTTGCGGCGCAGCTCTGCTCTGAATTTCGTGAGTTTTTTCCCAATAACGCAGTGGAGTATTTTATTTCTTACTACGATTACTATCAGCCTGAGGCTTATATTGCCCATACGGATACCTATATCGAAAAAGATTCTGCCATTAACGAAGAGATTGACCGTCTGCGCCACAGCGCAACATCGGCTCTGTTTGAACGGCGGGATGTGATTGTGATCGCCTCTGTAAGCTGCCTTTACGGACTGGGAGACCCTATTGATTATAAAAGTATGGTTATTTCCCTGCGTGTGGGTCAGCAGTATCCCTTGGATGATGTTTTAAGAAAGCTCACAGAGATTCGCTATGAGCGAAATGACATTGATTTTTCACGAAACAAATTCCGTGTGCGGGGGGATACCTTGGAGGTCTATCCCGCTTATTGGACAGGCAGAGCTATTCGCGTAGAATTCTTTGGTGATGAGATAGACAGGATTTCCGAAATCAATGCAGTGTCCGGAGTGGCTGAACGATTTGTGGACCACGTTGCCATTTATCCCGCCAGTCATTATGTGGCATCCCGTGAAAAAATGGAACGGGCAATGGCAGAGATACGGAAGGAATGTGACCGGCAGGTAGCATATTTTAAAGAAAATAATAAGCTTCTGGAGGCGCAACGGATTGCCCAGCGTACAAATTACGATTTGGAAATGCTCACAGAAATCGGCTTTTGCACGGGTATTGAGAACTATTCCCGGGTAATTCAGGGCAGAGAGCCGGGTACACCGCCCACCACATTGCTGGATTATCTCCCGGATGATTTTCTGTTGTTTGTGGATGAAAGCCACGTAACACTGCCCCAATGCCGGGCGATGTACGCAGGGGACAGAAGCCGTAAGGATGCCCTGGTGAATTATGGATTCCGCCTGCCGTCTGCCTACGATAACCGTCCGTTAAACTTTGAAGAGTTTGATTCCAAACTCAACCAGGTAATCTATGTTTCTGCCACACCTGCAGAATATGAGCAAACACGTTCCGGCCAGACAGTGGAGCAAATCATTCGTCCTACCGGTCTTTTAGACCCCGTGGTGGAGGTGAGACCCATTGATGGACAGATAGATGACCTGATAGGGGAGATCAATGCTCGCGCAGCGCGCAATGAACGGGTGCTGGTAACAACCCTCACCAAAAAAATGGCGGAGGATTTGACGGTATACCTGCAAAAAGTAGGCATTCGTGTGCGATATATGCACGCAGACATTGGTGCGATGGAGCGTATGGAGATTATCCGTGACTTGCGTATGGCAAAATTTGATGTGCTGATTGGCATCAATTTGTTGCGCGAGGGTCTTGATTTGCCGGAAGTGAGCTTGGTAGCAATTCTGGACGCGGACAAGGAGGGCTTCCTCCGTTCAGAAACCAGCTTGATTCAGACCATCGGCCGTGCGGCGCGGAATGCTGAGGGCTTGGTAATTATGTATGCGGATCGGGTAACCGCATCAATGAAAGTAGCCATTGATGAAACCAAACGTCGACGCGAAATTCAGGATGCCTATAACACGGCCAATGGAATCGTTCCGAAAACCATTGTAAAGTCCGTTCGCGACTTGATTGAAATTTCCTCGCCCACCGCGGAACGAAAGAGCCGTAATGGCATAAAGATGACAAAGGCTGAAAAAGAAAAGGAAATCGCCCGTCTGGAAAAGCAGATGAAAGAAGCTGCCCGTATGATGGAGTACGAATATGCGGCGCTGTTGCGTGACCAAATTATTGAGCTGCGTGGTAATCAATAAAAAAGATGGTGTGTTAGATACACACCATCTTTTTCTTATTCTATAAAGGTAAATCTCGGCCCGTAATAGCCGTCTTTGTCTACAATTTCATTCCACATAGAAACGGGTCTTACCCAAAGCTCTTTTT
>JAZNDB010000236.1:0-6739 GCA_045587845.1 Faecousia sp. | reverse complement strand
TCCAACTGGTTCGGGATGCTTTTATATAGTTACCTTTTTATTTGTCAATCTCTCTTACACGAAGGATGCCGTCAATATTTTTTAGTTTTTCAATTGCTTTCGCAGAGGGCACACTGTCCAAATCAAACATAGTATATGCATACTCTCCTCTGCTTCGGTTAACCAAATCGGAAATATTAACATTATCCTCTGCAAGAACGCTGGTCAACTGACCAAGCATATTGGGAATATTCTTGTGCAGAATGGTTACACGGGATGCATTGGTGCACACGCCCATATCGCAGTTGGGGAAATTAACGGAATTTACAATATTTCCGTTATTCAAATAATTCATAACCTGTTTAATTGCCATTTTCGCGCAATTATCTTCGGCTTCCTCCGTAGATGCGCCCAAATGCGGTATTGCCACAACGCCTTCCATTCCCGCAGTTTTGTCATTAGGGAAGTCCGTAATATAGCGGCTCACCTTGCCGGATTTCAGCGCTTGCTCCATTGCATCATCATCCACCAGCAAATCACGGGCAAAATTCAGAATAACCACGCCGTCCTTCATCTTGGAAATTGCCTCTGCATTAATCATCTTTTTCGTGTCGTCCAGCAGAGGAACGTGCAATGTGATAATATCACAGTTTTCATAAATATCGTCCCGGGTTTTCGCATGAATAATGCTACTGTCCAGGTGCCAGGCAGCGTCAATGGAAATGAAGGGGTCGCAACCATAAACATTCATTCCCAGCTTACATCCGGCATTTGCAAGAGGACCGCCGATGGCGCCAAGACCGATAACACCCAGGTTTTTGCCTGCAATCTCGTGACCTGCAAATTTGGATTTGCCCTTCTCTACCTGCTTGCCCACATCAGGCGTATCCTTAATTGTCTGCACCCAGTTGATGCCGCCAATCACATCACGGCTGCCCAACAGCATACCGCAAAGAGCCAATTCAACAACACCGTTTGCATTGGCGCCAGGTGTATTAAACACCACAATACCCTCTTGCGCGCAACGATCCAAAGGAATGTTATTCACACCTGCACCGGCTCTGGCAACCGCCAGCAGCTCGGGAGAAAACTCCATATCGTGCATAGCAGCGCTGCGAACAACAATCGCCTGCGCCTGCTGGGCTGCGTCTGTTTTCTGAAAATCCTCTGTCCAAAGGGCTGTGCCCTTATCAGAGATATTGTTTAAATAATGATACTGAAACATACGAATCCTCTTTTCTTATGTATGGCTAGCCTCAAAATCCTTCATAAAGGCGACCAATTTCTCTACACCTTCAATAGGCATAGCATTATAGATGCTGGCTCTCATACCGCCAACTGTACGGTGACCCTTCAGGTTCACAAAACCGGCAGCAGTTGCAGCCTTGACAAATTCTGCATCCAGCTCCTCATTGCCGGTGACAAACGGAACATTCATAAGGGAACGGTCTTCCTTGCGAACTGTACCCTTGAACAGTTTGCTGCTATCCAGGAAATCATACAGAATTTTTGCCTTCTCTTCATTACGCTCCTGCATAACCTTCAGTCCACCCATCTTCTTCAACCACTTAAACACCTTACCGCAGATATAAATACCGTAGGCAGGCGGTGTATTATACATAGAACCGTTATCTGCGTGGATCTTGTACTGAAGCATAGTAGGTGTGCCGGGAAGTACGTCTTCGGTAATCAAATCTTCACGGATAATGGCAATCACCACGCCCGCAGGACCAATATTCTTCTGAACACCGCCGTAGAGCATACCGTACTTGGTAACATCAACAGGCTCAGACAGGAAGCAGGAGGACACATCAGATACCAACAATTTACCCTTAGTATTGGGCAGTGTATGGAACTTTGTGCCGTAAATGGTGTTGTTTTCACAAATATATACGTAATCTGCATCTTCGCTGATAGGCAAGTCGGAACAGTCAGGAATATAAGAGAAAGTTTTATCCGCAGAGGATGCCACCGCATTTGCCTTGCCGTACTTCTGCGCTTCCTGATAGGCTTTCTTTGCCCACTGACCTGTGATAATGTAATCGGCAACCCCGTTTTTCATCAGGTTCATAGGAATCATTGCAAACTGCTGGGATGCGCCGCCCTGTAAAAACAAAACCTTGTAGTTGTCGGGAATATTCATCAGCTCACGCAAGTCAGCCTCAGCTTCATCGATAATCTGCTGATACGCTTTAGAGCGATGACTCATTTCCATAACGCCCATACCGGTACCATTATAATCCAGCATCTCTGCAGCGGCTTCCAACAAAACCTCCTCGGGTAAAACTGCAGGACCTGCAGAAAAATTATATACTCTTGCCATTTTCATTTCCTCCTATTTAATCAGTAACTCCATCAAACGATAACCCTCCGACTGATAAATTCCTGTTTTTTCGGCATTCTTCTCGCAGAAGGTTGTTTGTTTATTCTCAATCTTTGTACTGTCAAACAGTACATAAGGAACAGGGTCGGCGGTGTGGGTGCGTTTACAAATCGGTGTGGGATGGTCCGGTAGCACCAAAATGCGGTACGCCTCATCGGCATCGTCCAACGCATTTTTAACAACCGCTACGATGTTTTTATCAATTTCCTCTATGGATTGTATCTTGTGATGCAGATTGCCCTGATGTCCCATTTCGTCGGGCGCCTCCACATGAATATACACAAAGTCTTGCTTATCTTGAAGCAGAGCATCCACTGCAGCCCGGGCCTTTCCAAGGTAGTTGGTGTCTAAAGAGCCGGTTGCGCCTTCCACCTCCACCACCTGCATACCTGCGCCCACCGCAATTCCCTTCAACAGGTCAACGGCAGAAATCATTGTGCCATTCAGACCTGTCTTTTCGTGGAAATTTTGCAGAGATGGTTTCGTTCCAGCGCCCCAAAACCACAGGGAATTTGCCTTATTCTTTCCTTCCGCGGCGCGCTTTATATTCAGTGGGTGGTTGTTGAGAATATCAAAGCTCTTTTTCATCATTTCCCGGAACAAGGGATTTTCCGGAAGATAGCTGCCAATCACCTGACCTAAGTGGTCGTGAGGCGGTTCAAGATCCAAAATTTCTCCTTTATCCCAAACGGTAATATGCCGATAACTTGTGCCGGTGTAGAACTTAAAGGTTTCGTTCTGAAATGCCTCGCGAACCGCGTCCATCAGAATATCGGCATCCTGTGTAGATATCTCACCTGAGCTATGGTCAATAATGGTTTTTTCTTCATAGGGCTCGTCTTCAGACAATGTTACAATGTTGCAGCGAAACACAACATCTGTATCCTTCATAGAAACACCTACACTAAGCGCTTCAAGGGGTGATCGACCGGAATAGCAAGTCAGCGGGTTATAACCCATTACCGCTAAGTTTGCTACGTCACTTCCCGGCTTCATTGATTCAGGGACGGTCTTAGCCATACCCATAATGCCGCCGCTTGCAAGCGCGTCCATACAAGGTGTTGCTGCATATTCCAACGGTGTTTTCCCACCCAACGCATCAATCGGATAATCCGCCATACCGTCAGATAGTACAACCACGTATTTCATCCAAATACCCCCTCGCTATATGTCTTCTTGTGACGAACAAATGTATTTATCGATTATAACACCTTACATAACAAAATACAATATCAATTCATAAAAATTATCAGCATTTATTAAATGTAGGCCATTACGTTGCAGTATTTTGTGAATAATAGCAAAACCCCTCGGCTAAATTTATCAACCAAGGGGTTTTATAAGGGATTATAGTATTTTAACTTTATAATGGTCTAACCAAAAATTGATTTGCAACATATAGGCAATGGTTTGCGGCAATTTCATTAACTGCCCATACCAAGGCCAAACAAACTCAGCATCTAACAGCTTTTTCAGCGCATTTTTATCGACAATGCCGTAAATTGGCGCGTCTGTTGTTTGTAGCAACTGTTGTAACAATCCACTTACTGTATCTAAATACCTAGGGTCATAGGTCTTGGGATAGGGACTCTTTTTCCGCCAGAGCACCTCATTGGGAAGCCAGCCCTCCATTGCATAACGGAGTAGACCCTTTTCCTTGTTTTCATAATCCTTATATTCCCAAGGCACACCGTACAAATACTCTGCAATCCGGTAATCACAAAATGGAACGCGTACCTCCAAACCACAAGCCATACTCATTCTGTCCTTTCGGTCCAGCAGCGTCTGCATAAACCATTGTTGGTTGAGGTTTACCATTTCCTTCATTCTCTTTTCCTGAGGTGATACGCCCGGTAAAATATCACATTTCGCGACAGTTTGCATATATATATCACCAACAAAGCTCCGGGCATCTATTTTAATATCAGGATTTAAGAATTCCGCTCTTTGTGCTGTGTTCTGCGCCCAAGGAAAGCCCTGAAAGGCACGAACTTCAGGATCGCGGTACCAGGGATACCCACCAAAAATCTCGTCAGCGCACTCCCCTGAGAGGGCCACCTTTACTTTCTCTCTGATTCTTCTGCAAAAAGCCAGCAGAGAGAAGTCCACATCAGCCATACCCGGTAGATCCCGCGCAATGGTAGCATTCTTCAGCTCTGCAGCAAGATCCTCGGAGTTCAGAACAGTCCAATGATGGTGGCTTCCTAAAAACGTCTGCATTTGTTCGATATAACTATTATCGGAATTGGGTTGAAATTTTCCCGGGACAAAGAATTTATCATTGTCTTCATAGTCCACAGAAAATGTATCCAGCACTTCTCCCCTTTCCTGCATTTTACTTGCGCAAACTGAGGATATCAAACTGGAATCCAAGCCACCGGACAAAAATGTACCAATCGGCACATCGGATACCATTTGCCTTCTGATAGCATCCAGCACGAGAAAACGTACTTTTTCCACAGTTTCATCAAAGGTATCTCTATGCTCTCTGTCACGAAGCTTCCAATATTGCCAGCAATTCAGTTTTCCGTCACAATAATACCCGCAACAACCAGGCATAAGCTCTTGCACATTTTTAAACACACCGCTGCCCGGTATACGTCCAGGTCCAAGTAATAACAGTTGCGCAACCCCTTCTGCGTCCACTTCTCTTGGCACATTCGGGTAGGATAGTAGGGTCTTCAGTTCAGATGAAAATAACAATCCACCAGTGTGTTGCATATAGAACAAGGGTTTAACACCCATTCTATCGCGAGCTAAAAAGAGCCGTCTCTTTCTTTTCTCCCATATAGCGAATGCAAAAATGCCATTGAATTTATCAACACACCCATCCTGCCACTGGGCGTATGCGTGTAAAACTACCTCTGTATCGGTGTGGGTTAAAAATTCGTGACCAAAATCAAGCAATTCATTTCTCAGTTCGTCAGTGTTATACAATTCCCCATTGTAACTGATAACATATTCCTCACTGGCCCATCGTAAAACCATCGGTTGCGTACCCCTCGCAGGATCGATAATTGCCAAACGACTATGTAGCAAACAGCATCCTCGCTCCATATAACTCCCCGTGCCGTCAGGTCCTCTGTGCAGCATAGTAGAAAGAAATGTATCTAAGATCTGTGAATCAAAGGGCAAACCAATCATTCCCGCGATTGCGCACATACATTTCAACTCCTTTCAAGTCCTATATCCTATGCAATTTTTCTTAAAATGTGCATAATATTTTGAAACGGAGTAACACTAGCAAGGGTGATATAATGAAAGGTAGTAAGGACATTCTTTCCTCTGTATTAAAAACAACGCAAATGGGACAGATCGGTATACGCAGCATTTTAAAAACACCGCTTCGCGCAACACTACGTGACGAACTAAAGTCGCAACTAAAGGAATACGATTCCATTGAAAGCGAAGCGCACGGAATTGCCCTGTCAAGGGGTTGGGAGTTAAAGGAACTGGACCCTGCTATTAAGGGAATGACCAATATGATGACACGGACACAGCTATCCTTTGGCAACGCAGATTCCAAGGCAGCAAAGATGATGATACAAGGCAACACACGGGGAATCATCAAAGGATATAAGAATTTGAATCAGTTTCCCGCTTCGGATCAAAGAGTTGCAAATTTGGCGCAAAAGCTCATTGATATTGAGGAAACAAATAACCGTCAGCTCCAGGGATTTTTATAATCCCTGGAACTTTTTCTTTTATGTAGCATAGCATAAAGAGAAATATGAAAGGAGGGGGTACTCTGGCTTCCAAGGGTTATATTCAAGTACACGCGTATACCAGTAATGCGGAGATTCCATTAAAAGATGTGGCCGTTTCTGTTACTGATGTCAGCGGCGGAGCCATAGCATTGCGTTTAACGAACCGAAGTGGTTTTCTGGATGGTCCGATCGAAATTGATGTACCGGATTTATCATCAAGCCAAACACCAAACACAGGTGTGATTCCGTTTGCAGTTGTCAATCTTTATGCGCGGATCGCAAATTACGAAGCTATCGAAATTGAAAATTTACAGATATTTCCCAGTGTAACAACGCTACAAAATCTAGAGTTCATTCCGTTAGCGGAGCTTCCTGATAATTGGAATAAACTGGAAATATTCAATACACCACCACAAAATCTATAAAGGAGGGTACATATGCCACCAGTTGTCACACCCTTTGTACCCCAGCAAATCACGGTCCACCTTGGTCCACCTTCTTCCAATGCGGAAAATGTAACGGTTTCTTTCTCCGATTACGTAAAAAACGTAGCGTCCAGCGAGATTTATCCCACTTGGGACGAAAGCGCGCTACGGGCAAATATATTAGCTATTGTCTCATTTGCGCTTAATCGGGTATATACAGAATTCTACCGCAGCCGTGGATATGA
>JAZNDB010000235.1:0-9059 GCA_045587845.1 Faecousia sp. | reverse complement strand
GACGCGTTTAAAAGAAAATAATGCGCTGGATTTTGATGACATTATTTTTCAAACAGTCTTTTTACTGCAAGAGTACGAGGATGTTCGCACATACTACCAGCGGAAATTCCGTTATGTATTGGTGGATGAGTATCAAGATACCAATCATATGCAGTATTTGCTGACATCCTTGCTGGCCGGCGGCTATGAGAATATCTGCGTGGTAGGTGACGATGATCAAAGTATTTATAAATTTCGCGGCGCTACGATAGAGAATATTTTGAATTTTGAAAAACAATATCACGGCGCCAGAATCATTCGATTGGAGCAGAATTACCGTTCCACACAAGCGATTTTGAATGCTGCCAACGGTGTGATTGCCCACAACATCGGCAGAAAAGGCAAACGCCTTTGGACAGCGAACCCCCAGGGTGATCCCATTACTGTGTATGAAGCAAGCGACGAGAGTGCGGAAGCAAACTACGTTGCTGGCCAGATTATAGCAAAGTCTAAGGGTAATGAGTTTAAGAACTATGCCGTTCTCTACCGTACAAATGCCCAGTCAAACGCATTGGAATTTGCATTTAAGCGTAACGGTATTTCTTACCGCGTTATTGGCGGTATGCGCTTCTTTGACAGAGCCGAAGTGAAAGATATGCTTGCTTATCTTTGCGTTATAAACAACCGGGCAGATGATTTGCGTCTGCACCGCATTATTAACAACCCGCCAAGAGGATTGGGTGCAAAAACCATTGAGATTGCGGATCGGCTTGCGCAAGCTGAGGGCGCCGGGCTGTATAAAATTGTTTCTGATCCCTATTCCTATGGTCCGCTGGAAAAGGCGGCAGGAAAACTATTGCAATTTACTGTCCTGATAGAATCCCTTGCCCAGTTGCTGGATGAGGGAATGTCACTTCCCGAATTCTACGACGAGGTAATGGTACGTACTGGCTATGTTGCTATGTTGGAAAGTAAGCCAACAGAGGAGAATATAACGCGTCTTGAGAACATTCGCGAATTAAAGTCCAGCATTCTTTCCTATGTCCAAAATGCAGAAAATCCCTCGTTGGCTGGCTTTTTGGAAGAAATTGCCCTTTATACTGATTTGGAAAACTATCACGAGGGTGATGATGCCGTTGTGATGATGACGATGCACTCGGCAAAGGGCTTGGAATTTCCTAACGTTTTTCTGGTAGGCTTTGAAGACGGCTTGTTTCCCGGTATGCGCGCCATTGGCGATAGAGAGGAAATGGAAGAAGAACGTCGGCTTTGCTATGTAGCGATTACACGGGCAAAGGAAAATCTCACCATAACCTATGCAAAGCAACGTATGCTCTACGGACGTACAAGCGCATCGTTATCCTCCCGTTTTTTACGTGAAATTCCGGAGGATACCTATATTCGCAAGGGCGGTTATCAGACAGCGACTGTTTATAACAGTGCGCCTGCGCCGAAGAAGCAGGTTTCCTATGAAAGCGCTTATTCCTATTCCGGTTACGGAAAACAGACCCTACCTTTGGAGCTTAACAAGGGTGATATGGTACAGCACACTGCCTTTGGCAAGGGAATGGTACTGAGCGTAGTAAAGATGGGTGGAGATGCCCTTCTTGAAATTGCCTTTGATCAAATCGGCACAAAAAAACTGATGGCAAAAACCGCATCAGCACACCTGAAAAAGCTGTAACGTTTCCATATTGTCCACATATACTCCTAAGAGGGGGTGTATTGGATGGGGAAGTTGCTGCGCTTTATCATTATACTGCTGGCGCTATCAATTCTCGTATTGATACTGTTTCGTTTGAAGTTTAATGAACCGATACGTGCCCTTGCGGAGACACAGGTTCGTAATACCACCTCGGATCTAATCAATGATGCCATTGACCGACAAATTGAGGATGGTAGAATTCAATACGACAGAATGATTTACTTTGAAAAGGACCTTGACGGCAAAATTACCGCACTGAAAACCAATATGAGCGAAGTTAACCGGCTAAAAACGGATATACTGAATCTCATTAACGACGAAATCCTTGCCCTTAGCACGGACGATTTGGGCATACCGCTGGGCAGTATATTTTTGCCGGAATTGCTGTCTGGCAGGGGACCAAGTATTCCTGTGGAGATCCTTACTATACGCAATTCAGATGCCTCTTTTTCCAGTGATTTTTCTGAGGCGGGTATTAACCAAACACTCCAGCAACTCAATATGCAGGTTAGCGTAGACGTTACAATTCTTGTGTTGGGTCAGACCCATAGCTATACTGTAAGCAGTCAGGTTGTTGTTGCAGAAACGATTATTGTGGGCGATGTACCGAATACCTATTTTCAAACCGGAGGGTAATATGAAAGAGAGAATTCAAGAACTTACAAAACTTCTCAACGAAGCAAATCACCGGTACTATGTTTTAGATGACCCGCAAATGCCGGATTATGAATATGACAGACTTCTGCGGGAATTAGAAAATTTGGAAGCGGAATATCCTCAGTTTGCGCTACCTGAGTCGCCTACAAAACGGGTTGGCGGCGAGGCATTGAGCAAGTTCGAAAAGGTGACCCACCCTGTTCCGCTGATGAGCCTTCAGGATGTATTTTCACTGGAGGAATTGGACGAATTTTTAACCAAATTGCTTTCAGAAAACCCTGAAACTGATTTTACAGTTGAGCCGAAAATTGATGGATTGTCGGTTTCCCTTGAGTATGAGAACGGAAGATTTATTCGTGGCGCAACCCGCGGTGACGGTACAGTAGGTGAGGATGTGACGGAGAACCTGAAAACAATCTTCTCCATTCCAATGACGATTCCGAACGCGCCACCCAGGCTGATTGTCCGCGGTGAGGTATATATGCCCAAGAAGAGCTTTGAAAAGCTCAATGCAATGCAGGAACAAGAGGGGAAACCCCTCTTTGCCAACCCGAGAAATGCAGCGGCGGGCTCTTTGCGGCAGTTAGACCCGAAAATTGCAGCAAAGCGAAATTTAGACATTTTGGTGTTTAATGTACAGCTGGCAGAGGGTGTGGTGTTTCATACCCACGAAGAATCACTGGAATTCCTGCAGGATCTGCAGTTTAAGGTGATTCCCTGGAAGACGCTTCGTTCCGTTGAGGAAATTAACCGTCAGGTGCTAACCATCAATGACAACAGAGAGCTGCTGCCCTGCGATATTGACGGCGCTGTGATTAAAGTAAACGACCTGCGCCAGCGTGAAATGCTGGGCGCTACAGCAAAATTCCCCCGGTGGGCGGCCGCATACAAGTATCCACCGGAGATTAAGCCCACTGTCGTTGAAGAAATCGTTGTGCAGGTTGGCAGAACCGGTGTGCTTACTCCGAAGGCCGTTGTTAAGCCTGTACGTTTGGCAGGTACAACTGTTACCAATGCCACACTTCATAATCAGGACTTTATTACTGAACGGGATATTCGCGTTGGTGATACGGTACTGATTCGGAAAGCAGGAGAAATCATTCCTGAAATTCTGGAGGTAGATTTTTCAAAACGTCCTCAAGATACAGTTGCGTATACATTGCCGGATACCTGTCCCATTTGTGGAGCGCCTACGAAACGCGATGAAGACGGTGCATTCCTTCGCTGCACAGGCGCGTATTGTCCTGCTCAGTTATCAAGAACTATCGCCCATTTTGTCAGCCGTGATGCTATGGATATCGAGGGTCTTGGCGCATCTATTGTGGATGCACTGATTGAAAAAGGACTTTTGCATACTGCCGCTGACATTTATTATTTGACATTGGATGATCTAAAGCAGCTTTGGCAAAAGGGCGATACTGCCGCTAAAAAGCTATTACAAGCCATAGAAAACAGTAAGAAACAGGATTTGGGACGGCTGATCTATGGTCTTGGAATCCGTCAGGTGGGCGCTAAAACAGGAAAAGTGCTTGCGTCGCATTTTGGTAATCTGGACAGTTTAATGAATACCAGCCTAGAAGAGTTGATTGAGATTTCTGACGTTGGCGATATTACCGCACAGGCGATTTTTGATTGGTTTAAGCAACCCCAATCGCTGGAGATGATTGAAAAACTTCGTAGCGCAGGCGTTAATTTTGAAAGCACAAAACAAGTGACGGACAATAGATTCCTTGGTATGACCTTCGTGCTCACAGGCGCATTGAGTAAATTTACCAGGGAAGAGGCAACTGAAAAAATTGAGTCCTTCGGCGGTAAGGCTTCAGGCTCTGTTTCCAAGAAGACAAGCTATGTGGTTGTGGGTGAAAACGCAGGCTCTAAGGAAAGAAAAGCCAAAGAGCTGGGAATCCCTATATTATCCGAAGACGAATTTCTACAAATGATACAATGAAAAATGCCGGAAAGCGAATTAACTGCTTTCCGGCATTCGTTTTATAGTGAGAAATCCGTTTCTATATACTTGTCTGCATCAAATACTTTCATTTTCACGGGAATTCGCTTGAACGGATCATAACGGAACTTGCGGCAACTGTAATACGCAGACACAACGCCACATTTTGTGCATAAAACCTGTTCAACTCCCATAGCGGTGCCACGTTGACAGTAGCTGCAGGAACGGTTTATTTTCTTTCGAAATAGCATAGCGTGACTCCTTTGGAAGAATGATTACGTGTATTATACAACATTCTTCTTCCAAATGCTACAACTTTTTTTCTGTGTAGTATGCAAATAATAAGAAGTACACACAAAATCAGCAGATATATTGTCGTAGGCTTTACCTGAAATACATTTCCATCATTGAATAAAAACATTTGCAGAAATGTACTTATAAGGACACTCAGTATCGTCTGCAGAAATTTTCCCGGGAAATAGTAGCCTGTTCCCAAACTCTCTGTCACGGATTGTGTTTGCATACCCACACAGATACCGCCGAAGGCTAACATTCCACTTGCAATTATAAATTTCAATCCGGTTGAGGTTAATTTGCTGAGCGCTACACAGCCGTTTGCAAGCTCTAAAACACCTGAAATAATTACTTGGATTGCTAAAGGAAACCGCCATAAAAACCACCTGTCAAAGTATCCCAATAGAATACGAAACAGTATCACCCATCCGCAAACAGTTGCAATATTATAAAGTGCGCTGTGTAATGCTTTTCCCGTGGATATTGGAGGCGCTTCCTTTATATCACAATTTGTATGATCCTCTGCAGGAAGAACGCCGCCAACGATAAGACCGCTGGCAATATGAATTCCCCACAAAATCCAGGGAACGCGTTTATCCGAAAATATGGGTGATAGCATTCCAAAAATAAAGGCAGGACCGGCATTGTTGCAAAAGCCGAGCAGGTGACGCGCTGCGCTTGCAGACAGAGATTTTTGTTTATAAGATTGGGTAATAAGCTGCGCACCAACAGGATAGCCCGTTATATATCCCAGTAAGAGCAGAGAATCTCCACCGTTTGGAATACCGCAAAACTTACCAATGGGACGCAGGAATTGGATTGTCTTTCCTAATAAACAATTATTCAGAATACCGGACAGAACAAAAAAGGGAAACAAGGAGGGGATTACTGTATGCAGACACAAATCAACACCCTCTCTTGCGCTCACTGTTGCGCATTTGGCGTCCAGTATGATCACAAGCATAGCCAACCCTGAAATAATACCACTGGCTAAGAATTTCTTACTTTTCATAGTATCACCCAGTAAAAACTATGTTGTAACAGTTCAATTTAAACCTCCGTATTCATAGACTTTTGAAAAGGGAGGGGGAAAAATGGCCGGTCGACACATTCTTTCTCAGATACGCAGTTGCGGAGAATTGATAAAACAACCCATTGTGGAAATCGTGGGACAATCTCGCGTCTTGATCGAAAACCATCAAGGCGTATTGGCATATTCTCTGGAAGAAATTGAAATAAAGGTATCTTATGGTAAAATTATAATTACAGGTAACGATTTAAAATTGATGCAAATGAGTTGTGACCAATTGGTTGTCAAAGGGCGCATTGATTCTCTTGCGTTGTTTGGGAGGTAACCTATGTGGGAATCAATAATGGGTAGATTTACATTGGAGATTACCAGCGCAGATGTTGTTGGACTGTTAAATGCTTTAAATCGTGAGAAAATAAGCATTATCTCATTAAACTACGAAAGTGATTTGGTTATTACTGTAGAACTTTTACGGATTTACTATAAAAAATTGCGGATAATCGCAGAAAAGCACGGAGCAAATGTTAAAATTCTTAAGAAAAATGGGCTTTACTGGACAGCGCTAGCCCTTATAAAACGACCTGTACTGTTGATATTCGCAGTGAGTTTATTGTTATTGTCCACATTTCTGTCAAGCCGTGTTCTATTTGTGCGCGTAGAGGGAAACGAAACGATTCCTTCAAATCTGATACTGGAATCTGCCGCTGAATGTGGAATTTGGTTCGGTACAATCAGAAGACAGGTGCGCAGTGAGTTGGTAAAAAACGCGCTTTTGGAAAAAATTCCACAGCTACAATGGGCAGGCGTAAATACGCAGGGGTGTACTGCGGTTATTTCTGTGCGGGAAAAAACAATATCTGACCAAGAGAGCACACCCAAAAATGAAATTTGCAGTATTGTAGCCGTACGAGATGGGATAATACAAGACTGTACGGTATATAAAGGCAATCCCTTGTGCACAGTTGGGCAGGCTGTAAAGGCGGGGCAGACCCTGGTTTCGGGATATCTTGATTGTGGAATTGTTACAAAAACCACAAAGGCAGATGCGGAAATCAAGGCGCTTACTTTTCGTGAGTTAACGTTTGTTACCCCGGTTGCAACGTCTATAAAAGGACGTGTTGTTCGGCAAAAGAATGAATACGCCATACTTCTTGGAAAAAAACTTATAAAATTAACGAAAGATAGTGGAAATTTAGATGTAACTTGTGCTAAAATATATAAGGAGAATTATTTGCAACTACCGGCAGGTTTTACACTACCAATTGCCCTTGTTAAGCAGACATCTTTCTATTATGAAGAAAATATGGATACCACGATATCGGTGGATATGGAGCAATGGCTAAGCACTTTTGCGCAGGCGTATTTGCAAAGGAATATGATTACCGGAGAAATCATTTCTGCCCAAACAAAATTTACGCAATCGCTGGATGTTTGCCGTCTGAGCGGTAAATATGCATGTGTTGAGATGATAGGACAAATCAAATATGAACAGATGATAGGAACTGGTGATACAAAATGACAGAGCGAATTGTGAATTTCGATCGGGTTGAGGACTTAATTGCTGTTTTCGGCTCCTTTGATGAGAATATCAGACGAATCGAAGAGGCCTTGGACGTTTCGATTGTGAATAGAGGAACGGACCTGCGGGTTACAGGTGAGCCTGAGTCTGCAGATAAGGCAGCCCGTACTTTGGAGGGGCTGCTGGCATTGGCAGCAAAAGGCGAGACGATTGATGAGCAAAGAGTTCGCTATCTGATTACCCTTGTTCAAGAGGGAAATGACGATTACGTTACCCAAATGGCAAAAGATGTGGTATGTATCACAGCTAAGGGCAAACCGATCAAGGCAAAAACGGTTGGTCAGCAGCGGTATATGAAAGCAATTGCAAAGAATACTGTAACGATCGGTGTCGGGCCTGCCGGTACCGGTAAGACGTATTTGGCTGTTGCGGCAGCGGTGGCAGCATTTCGGGCAAGAACGGTTAACCGAATTATTCTGACAAGACCTGCCGTTGAAGCAGGAGAACGGCTAGGCTTTCTGCCGGGTGATTTGCAAAACAAGGTTGACCCGTATCTGCGACCTCTGTATGATGCTTTGTATGAAATGCTGGGGGCAGAAACCTTTCAGAAATATCAGGAACGTGGATCAATTGAGGTTGCGCCCCTTGCCTATATGCGTGGCAGAACCTTAGACGATAGCTTTATTATCCTGGATGAAGCCCAAAACACAACCCGTGAACAGATGAAGATGTTCCTAACCAGATTGGGATTTGGTTCAAAAATTGTTATTACAGGCGATGTTACACAGATTGACTTACCCAGTGACAGGACTTCCGGCTTAAAGGATGCAGTTCGTGTTCTGGAGGGTGTTAAGGATATCGCAATCTGCCCGCTTACCTCTGCGGATGTTGTTCGTCATGCGCTGGTGCAGGAAATTATCAATGCTTATGAAAAAGCAGATAGAAAACAGGATACGGCAAAGCTTTCTAAGCCGGATTCCACACGTTACAAAAGGAAAACTTGATATGAAATATAAAATTAACATTACCTTTGATTGCTTTACATTGCAGCATATTGCTGTAACTTCTATTGTTCGAAAGTGCGTAGAAGCTGCGTTGCAGGCGCAGGGAGTTGAAGTGCCCTGCGAAATCAATGTGCTGGTTACCAATGACAAAGGTATTCAGGCAATCAATCTGGCCAGCCGAAACATTGATAGTCCAACAGATGTATTAAGCTTTCCTATGTTTTCTTTTGAGGCAGGAAAACTGCCTGAAAACTGGGATGGCTACATAGATCCGGAAACAGGTTTGTGCCCATTGGGTGATTTGGCAATTTCCTTAGAACGGGCTGTAGCGCAGGCGAAATCCTTTGGGCACAGTACCCGCCGCGAAATTGGGTATTTAACGATTCACTCAATTCTCCACCTGCTTGGCTACGACCATCTTGATGAGGGTCCTCAGAAGGCACAGATGCGTGCGCGGGAAGAGGAAATTGCAGGAACAATTCCCAATATGCAAAGAAACTAATCACAAAGGAGAACGTAGGTTATGGCAACAAAAACTGCTATGATTACCATTGCGGGTCGTCCCAATGTAGGCAAATCAACATTGACCAATTATCTGGTTGGGGAAAAAATTGCGATTGTTTCCAATAAGCCGCAAACCACCCGCAACCGTATTTGCGGAATTGTTACGAAAGAGGATACCCAATTTGTGTTTGTGGACACACCCGGTTTCCATAAGCCGAGAACGAAATTGGGTGACTATATGGTCAATGTGACCAGAGGCTCGATTGCGGATGTGGATATGACCATACTGCTGGTGGAGCCGATTGCGTCAATCGGTCAACAGGAGCAGGCGCTGTTGGAACAATTACAAGCATCTAAGTGCCCAATTGTATTGGCAATCAATAAGATTGATACAGTCGAAAAGGATAGCTTGCTGGAGG
>JAZNDB010000234.1:0-3632 GCA_045587845.1 Faecousia sp. | reverse complement strand
CTTTCCAAATCCATTATACTACGAAAAAAGTAGACACCCACACTTTTGTGAGTGTCTACTTTCATTTTACAGGTGCAATAGGCTATCCTACGCACCTGTTTTTTATCAAATTGAACGGGTCCATTCCGTAAACAGCAGCGCAGGAATCATCCACACCAACTGATACAGGAACATATTGGCAGGTGTCAGCAATTCCAGCGCGCCCAGAACTACCAGCAGCACCATAATGCTCAGGCCAACTGCGCCGCCTGCAATGTGAAGCGCTGTACCCAGACGGCAAGTGGTCCGCAATGTCCGGGCGCCTGTAACGCCAAAGGCAAGGGGCGCTAAACCTAAGGACGTGGTCATCAGCAGTGTCTGCGCTTCTTCGTCCGGCAGCTTTTGACGCAGCGCTTCCCGCTGGTCATAGTCCGGCAGCAAAAACCGTTTGGGTTTTACGCCAAATTTGCTCCGCAGGAAGCCGTGGGTTAACATAAAATCGTCAGAAACCAAGGCGCACTGCAATCCGCGATAGGCATTCAGGGTTGTCAGACCTGCAGTAGCCGATTGGGTTTTCTCATAGCTGACTGCAAACAGACCGCTCAGTTCCCCTTCGATTGCCACATAAACTGCATAGCCCAGTTTGGCATTTTCCGGCACCTCTACATCCATATCCCTCAGGAAGGAAGCAGACCCAACCAGAACCGTTTCCCCTTCCACTACACCGCAAATACCGCCATTTTCGTAATGGGTGAGGTTATAAGCATCATAGTGTCTGCCGTTATGGGCATCCAGCACATTGGCAAACAGGTTTGCCAGACCACTTCCCTCAGCGGTAATTACAGCAGCGGCATAGGCAACCACCAAATCCGGCTCATAGTTACCAAAATACTTCACGCCGTTCAGCCGCACTGCATCGGCAGGATACAAATCATCAAAGGTCAGAGGGAACACTGCTTTACCTGCAACTCCCTCTACTCCCTGCCAACCGCACAAAACTGTACCCAGCCTGTGCAGTCTGCGTTCCAAAATCCACGTGGGACGGCTGTGGGCAATAAATGCCGTTGCGGGAACTGCCGCCAGCAGCGCTGCCGCCGTTACCTGCACACCTGCGGAAACACCCTCCATCACGCCTGCAAAAACACCCACTGCAAAGGCGATGCACATAGCAATCAGGCTATAGCTGTTCAGTGTCTTTTCCGGCTTGCCCGGCTGGGCATAACGGTCCATAAAGTCCTCAACCTGACCCTCCACCCGGAGGAAACCCTTTTTACCGTCCAGATAATCCGAACAAGCCGCCACACCATTCAACCGTGTAGCTTTTCGCATCGTATCCATACGGGACATCTCTGTGCTTCTGCGTTGATAGGTGCTCCAAAGAGACATCGTCATTTCCAGGCTGAAAGCCGCGCAACAGGGTACGCGAACCTGACGCAGGCACAGAATTCCGTCTACGCAGCATACCAAAAATGTTACTACCAGGAGGGAATTCAATGTAAAGCGTTTTCTGTAAATATCTGCGGCGCCCTCAATCAGCTGATAGCTTCCCAGCAGTGCAGAAATCAGCATAGCCAAAAACTGGCCGAACACCATCAGGCGCATACGGTTTTCCTGCACCATACCAAAGGCATACATTGCCGTGGATGCCGCGCAAATAAGCACTACCAACAGGCTCAAGAAAATCGCCGCCTGTAATCTGCCTACACCCTTCTCCGACAATTCATAAAACCGCTTTTCCGGGCCTTCCACCAGTTTTTTCTTCAGCTCCCGCAAACGGGAACGAGGCTGAAACGCAATGGGCTGCGGCGGAATGTACTCCCCGATGGGTTGCTCGTATTCCGGCTCCCAATACTTGGAAAAAGGTTCTCTGTGAATGGTATCGCTGGGCGTCCAAATCCGTTCTACTTCCGTATCCTCTATGGGAGTTTCTACCTTGGCGTGCTGAGCAACGCTCTCCCGCAAGCCATCCAGGCGAATGGTATCGCCGGTTACCTTTTGGCAGTGGTGCTCTTCTACAATCTCCATACGGCGGGTTTGTTCCAAATCAACCACATCCATACGGCGGGTTTGATCCAAATCCACCGTTTCTGCAGGCTGAGGCTCCCCAGTGTCTATGGGCGCAATGCGACGGGTTTGCTGTAAATCCTCCTGCATCGGTCCGTTGTTGACCAAAGAAAGGAACGCATCCTCGTCAAACTCCTCCAGTTCTTCCTCTTCCTGCGCTTCTTCCTGTTGTTCCTCCTGCAGTTCTTCTTCAGGCGTTTCCTGGGTAATCTCCTCCGGCTGCGCCAGGGCTGTACCGCCGAATTCCTTGATAATTTCTTCTAATTCAAGTTCCTTTTCGTCCATACTTTACTCCCCTCAGCTTATCCGTTGCCGCACCGCTTCATATAGCAAAATAGATGCCGCTGCAGATGCGTTTAAGGAAGAAATCTGTCCTTTCATAGGAATATGCACCAGCATATCGCAGTTCTTGCGCACCAACTGGCTCATACCGTCGCCTTCGTTGCCAATTACAATGGCAACAGGACCGGTCAAATCCGCTTGATACATCGGCACAGACCCTTCTGCGGCTGTACCGAAAATCCACACGCCTTTTTCCTTCAGCTCTGCAATCGCGTTGTTGATATTGCTTACCTTTGCCACCTTCATATACTCCACCGCGCCGGCAGATGCTTTGGCAACTGTGGCGGTAAGTCCTACGCTGCGTCGCTTGGGGATAATTACGCCGTGGGTGCCGGCGCATTCGGCAGAACGCATAATTGCGCCTAAGTTATGGGGATCAGACAGCTCATCGCAAATCACCAGCAACGCATTCTCACCCCGATCGGCTGCCTCCTGCAGCAAATCGTCAATGGTATAATACTCCCTTGCCGCTGCCAAGGCAATCACGCCCTGGTGCGCCCGGGTATAGCTCATCATATCCAGCTTTCTTCTGTCCACAGGCACAACCACCGCGCCGGCTTCCTTTGCCTGGGCTGCCAGATGCTGCAAGGCTCTGTCTGTATCACCGGAAGCGATGAACACCTTATCCAGCGTCCTGCCGCTGCGCAGAGCCTCTGTCAAGGCATTTCTGCCCTCCAGCTGATTTTCATTTTCTTCCACTTCCCTATGCTCTTCCCGACGGACAGGTTTCCGCCTGTAATTGTCTTTTTCAGGTCGCATATCCTATTTCATCCTTTCTTCAAAAAAGGTCACACTTCTCATACTATATATTATAACAGGTTTTTTCCCTGTTCTCAACTGCTATTTTTAGGCAACAACCGCAGGCAACCATATGCCCTTTGGTTTTTGCAAACCTTGTCATATATTTACAGAAAATTTACCGACTGACCGGGTATCTTTCATTGCGGTTCAGAGAAAAATGTGATATGATAGAGAAAATCACGCCCCCAAGGAGGCATTTTATGGATCCCAACAACAACCAACCTCCCCGCAAGCCGGAGGATAAAAAACCAAAACTGAATATTTGGCTTGCCATTATGGTGTCTGTGGTGCTGATCTTACTGGTCGGTCTTATGCGAAACACCATTCGCAACAGCCAGTATACCCAAACTACCCTTTCCGATTTCTATGAGGCGCTGGAAAGCAACAATATAGCAGAAGTTGAAATCCGCTATGACCGGGTTCTGTATATGACCAAGGAGGAAGCT
>JAZNDB010000233.1:0-9899 GCA_045587845.1 Faecousia sp. | reverse complement strand
CCCCTCCTCCGGAGCCCCATCCCCCTAAAAAGCCCCTTTATAAAAAGCCGCTGTTTTGGGAGCTGGTCATAGGCATCGGGCTATTTGTGTGCGTGTTGGCATACATTCTTCTGGCGCTGGGCGCATCACACGACACCGATTCCCCCACCCAGGACACCACGGAAACCACCCCCACTGTCACCACAGAGGCTACCCTCCCTCCGCCGGAAGCCAACCCCATTGGGCTGGGCGATTTCTATATGGACGGAGATTACCTGTCCTGTCTGACCGCCACCTCGGTGCTGGGCATTGACGTATCCGTGTGGCAGGAAGAGATTGATTGGCCGCAGGTAAAGGCCGCCGGCATTGAATTTGCTATGATCCGCGCCGGCTGGCGGGGCTCAAAGGAAGGCGTACTGGCAGAGGACACCTATGCCCAAGCCAATTACCAAGGCGCCACCGCCGCAGGCATTCAAGTTGGCGCGTACTTCTTCTCCCAGGCCATTTCTGTGGAGGAGGCGGAGGAGGAAGCCCGTTATCTGCTGGATATTATCAAGGATTGGCAGGTGCAGATGCCTGTGGTCTTTGACTGGGAGTACATTGACGAGGAATCCCGCACCGCCCAGGTGGATGCCCGCACCCTCACCGACTGCACCAAGGCCTTCTGCGACATCATTGCCGATGCAGGTTATCAGCCAATGGTATATTTCAACGCCAACCATTCCTCTGACCGCATCTACATACGGGAGCTGACGGAATACCCCTTCTGGCTTGCCCGCTACGACACGGTGCTGGACTACCCCTACAAGGTGGATATGTGGCAGTACACCGAAACTGGCTCTGTGCCCGGCATCGAGGAAAATGTAGATATCAACCTGTTCTTCCCTTGGGAATCATAACCACGTAAACATACCTTTAGCCCCCTCTGAAGAGGGGGCTGCACTTTTGCGGGCCGTCGAGGGCGCCGGCCCCTACAATGTGCGTTGGTAAATGTAGGGGCGAGCATTGCTCGTGCGCACACATTTCGTCATCGTCAAGGTAACGGACGACCGATGGTCGCCCCTACAAATGCCTTTATTGATAAGGCTTGAATAGGTCTTTCGTTTTTTGCCAATATGTGTTACTATGTTAAAAAGCGCACCTTGGGAGGTACTTATGGGAAGATGTTTGATTTTTTGCGCGGCAGGCTTCGACGGCCTGCTGGACGCAGTAACAGAAGATGATTATATTTTGGCCGCCGATGGCGGACTGGTCCACGTGCAAGGTTTGGGTCTGACCCCCAACGGCATTTTGGGAGATTTCGACTCCCTTTCCTACATTCCCGCAGGCAGCACTGTGTTTCCTGTGGAAAAGGACGACACCGATGCTATGCTGGCGGTGAAAAAGGGGCTGGAACTGGGCTATACCTCCTTTTTGCTGTACGGCGGCCTGGACGGACCCCGTCTGGACCACACTGTTGCCAACTTCCAGACCCTCCAGTACCTGTGCGACCACGGCGCTTCCGGCTATCTCATCGGCAAGGACTACATCGTTACCTGTATCCGCAACGAAAGTATCTGCTTTCCGCCCTCTGCCACAGGCATTGTATCGGTTTTCTGCCTTGGCGCAGATGCCCGCGGGGTCTGCCTGGAGGGCTTGCAATATCCCCTTGCAGACGGTACGCTCACCGCTGGCTTTCCCTTGGGTGTGAGTAACCATTTTATGGGAAAAGAGGCCCGCATTTCCGTGGCAGACGGCAGTTTGCTGGTGCTGTACGCCCGGGAAAACGGCCTGCCCCACAGGAGGTAATTATGCTCACCTATCAGCTAAAAAAAGCGCCGGGGCTTCCCCTTTACGAGGCCCTTTATCGGTGCATTCGGTCTGACATTTTGTCGGGCAGGCTGAAAGCCAACCAAAAGCTCCCTTCCAAACGGGCTCTGTGCGCCAATTTGAAGGTGAGCAAAGTCACCGTGGAAACCGCCTACAACCAGCTCCTGTCTGAGGGTTATATCCGTTCCGAGGAGAAGATTGGCTATTTTGTGGAGGCGGTGACGGAGTTTGCTGTTCAGGTTTCTCCCAAAACCACTTCTGCCCCTGTAACCACAGATTCTCTCATCGACCTGACTGCCAACGGCTCTGTGCACTTTCCTTTTTCCGTGTGGAGTAAGCTCCAGCGGGAGGTTGTGCTGGATTTGGGGGAAAAACTGCTTTTGCCTCTGCCCAACCAGGGACTTTTGGCGCTGCGGCAGGCCATCGCCCTGCATTTGAGCCAGTTTCGCGGTATGCAGGTTGACCCCCAAAACATTCTCATCGGCGCAGGCACGGACTTTTTATATAACCTGCTGGTGCAGCTTTTGGGACGGGATAAAGTCTACGCCGTGGAGGAGCCCGGCTACGGAAAAATCCGCAAAATTTACGGCGCAGCGGGAGCAAAATGCATCAGCGCCCCTATGGACAGTATGGGCGTGTTGCCCGATCTGGACGCCCAGGTGCTCCACATCTCACCCTCCCACCATTTCCCCACAGGGCTGATTACCACCTTTTCCCGCCGACAGGCGCTCCTTGCCTGGGCGAAAAACGGAGAAAACCGCTATATTATTGAGGACGATTACGACAGTGAGTTTCGGTTTTTTGCCCATCCGCTGCCCTCTATGCAAAGTATGGACGGGGGTGAACGGGTGATTTATATGAACACCTTTTCCAAGACCCTCTCCCCGTCTATCCGTATCAGCTATATGGTTCTGCCCGCTGGGTTAATGGCGGATTTTCAGCAGAAATTAGGCTTTTACGGCTGCACTGTGCCCAGCTTTGAGCAGTACTCCCTGGCAAAATTCATTGAACAGGGGTACTTTGAAAAGCACCTGAACCGTATGCGAAAATTCTATAAGCAGCAGCGAAACAGGGTGCTGACCGCGTTAAAAAACTGCCCCAAGGCCAAGGCTTTGACGGTTTTGGAGGCAGATGCGGGTTTGCATTTTCTTGTAAAGTTGAACACAACCCTTTCCGATGAAGACCTGGTCCGTCTGTGGAAAACCGCAGGCTTCAAGGTGCAGACCTTGGGGGAGTTTTACCACGGACAGGTGCCGTCCTCCGCCCGGCACCAACTGGTGGTCAACTACTCTGGCCTCACTGACGAAGCTTTGGGCCAATTAGAGGAAAAGCTTGCACAAATATAAGCCATCCCCCCGCAGGTATTTGTAGGGGTCGGCGTCCACGACGACCCGTTCATTCACATTTTTATGCGGGACGTCCAAGGGGCCGTCCCCTACGTACATCTACGAGGGTGGATTGCCCCCGGCAATCATACTTATTGGAAGATTCGCTGCGCTCTGCAACACTCCTCGCAATGACAAAAACAGAAACGGGCGGCAACTTGCCACCCGCAAAACAAATCCCCTGCTATGCAAGCAGGGGATTATTTGTTATTCAAAAAAATCCTTTATGGTGTCGAAGAACTTGTTTCGCTTGGGGCTGGACTTTTTATCCATCGTTTCATCCAGCTTTTGCAGCAGGTCTTTCTGCTCCTTGGTGAGCTTGGTGGGGGTTTCCACCACCACAGTGAAGCGGTGATCGCCACGACGGTTGGGATTATTCACCGCAGGAATACCTCTGCCGGACAGGTTGAACACCTTGCCGGTCTGTGTACCCTCGGGAATTTCACACTTCACCTTGCCATCCAGCGTAGGCACTTCAATCTCTGCGCCCAAGGCCGCCTGGGTGAAAGAAATGGGTACTTCGCAGTACACATTCATACCGTCACGCTCAAAAATGGGGTGACGCTTGATGTAAATATCCACCATCAAATCACCGTTGGGTCCGCCATTCGACCCTACGCTGCCCTCGCCACGAATCCGCACGGTCTGACCGTTATCCACACCGGCAGGCACTTTCACCTTGACCTTCTGGGTACGGCGCACCTTGCCCTTACCGCGGCAGGTGGTACAGGGATTTTTCACGATTTTACCCCGGCCGGAACATTGGGGACAGGTGGTTTGGGTCTGCATCTGCATACCCATCACATTCCGCACAGTATACACCTGGCCTGTGCCACGGCACTGGGAGCAGGTTTCAATTTTTCCGTCGGCAGAGCCGCTGCCGTTACACACAGAGCAATTCTCGATTCTTTGGGCGGCAACCTCTTTTTCCACGCCGAATGCCGCCTCCTCAAAGGTCAGATCCAGCCGGGCGCCCACATTTTCGCCCCGACGGGGTACGTTTTGGGCGCTTTGCCGACGGCCGCCGCCAAAAAAGTCACCGAAAATATCCCCGAAATCAAAGCCGCCGAAGCCACCGAAACCGCCGCCAAAGCCGCCTGCGCCGCCCCCGTAGCTGGGGTCTACGCCGGCAAAGCCAAACTGGTCATAGCGGGACTTTTTCTCCGGATCGGAAAGCACCTCGTATGCCTCGCCCAGCTCCTTGAACTTTTCCTCGGCTTCCTTGTCGCCGGGGTTGCGGTCCGGGTGGTATTTCATTGCGGACTTGCGGTAGGCCTTTTTTATTTCATCAGCGCTGGCATTTTTATCAACACCCAGCACCTCATAGTAATCACGTTTATTTTCTGCCATAATTTCACCTCTTGCGCAGAAGAGAATCTTGGCTCTCCCTGAGGGAGAGCTGTCAGCGAAGCTGACTGAGAGGGTGTTCAAAACTTGCAATAACCCGCTCCGCCACGGCTTGCGCCGCGCCACCTCTCCCAAGGGGAGAGGCAAGTTGCACCGAAAAGGGGCGGGAAACCCGCCCCTTTGGGTTTGGTCTTAGTCTACGGTGGTGTAGTCTGCGTCTACCACGCCGTCGTCACCACAGGTGTTGCAGTCTCCTGCGCAGCCCTGTTCGGGATTTGCGTTCTTATACATCTTCTCAGCGATGGGGTAGAATGCCTTTTGGGCTTCGTCCATAGCGTCCTTGATGGCCTGCAGGTCAGTGCCCTTGTTGGCTTCCTTCAGCTTGTCGATAGCGGCCTGTACGGCAGCCTTCTCTTCCTCGGTGGCCTTGTCGCCCAGCTCGCCCAAAGTCTTTTCGGTCTGATAAATCAGAAGCTCGGCATTGTTGTGGGTGTCAACCTCTTCCTTCTTGGCCTTATCCTCGGCGGCAAACTGTTCTGCCTCCTTCACGGCCTTGTCAATCTCGTCCTGAGACAGATTGGTGGATGCGGTGATGGTGATATCCTGCTCCTTGCCGGTGCCCAGGTCCTTGGCGGAAACCTTTACGATACCGTTGGCATCGATGTCGAAGGAAACCTCAATCTGGGGTACGCCGCGGGGTGCGGGGGCAATGCCGGTCAGCTCGAAACGGCCCAGGGTCTTGTTGTAAGCGGCCATTTCACGCTCACCCTGCAGCACGTGGACATCCACGGCAGGCTGATTGTCAGCAGCGGTGGAGAAAATCTGACTCTTGCGCACAGGAATGGTGGTGTTTCTGTCAATCAGACGGGTGAACACGCCGCCCATAGTCTCAATACCCAAGGACAGGGGGGTAACGTCCAGCAGGACCACGTCCTTCACATCGCCGGTGAGAACACCGCCCTGAATGGCAGCGCCCAAAGCAACGCACTCGTCGGGGTTGATACCCTTGAAGCCTTCCTTGCCGGTGAGGCTCTTAACTGCCTCCTGCACAGCGGGGATACGGGTAGAGCCGCCCACCAGCAGTACCTTGTGCAGATCGGAAGCGGACAGGCCGGCATCCTGCATAGCCTGACGGACAGGCTTCAAAGTACGCTCCACCAGATCGCGGGTCATTTCGTCGAACTTGGCGCGGCTCAAGGTTACGTCCAGGTGCTTCGGACCGGTAGCATCAGCGGTGATATAGGGCAGATTGATGGCGGTGGTGGTCATACCGCTGAGCTCAATCTTTGCCTTTTCGGCAGCCTCACGGAGCCGCTGCATAGCAACCTTGTCATTCTTCAGGTCGATGCCCTCTGCCTTCTTGAATTCAGCTACCAGGTAGTCCATAATTCTCTCGTCGAAGTCATCGCCGCCCAGACGGGTTTCGCCGGCAGTTGCCAAAACTTCCACAATGCCGTCGCCGATTTCCAGAATGGAAACGTCGAAAGTACCGCCGCCCAGGTCGTAAACCATAATCTTCTGGTCGGTATCCTTATCCAGGCCGTAAGCCAGCGCAGCGGCGGTGGGCTCGTTGATGATACGCTTTACGTCCAGGCCGGCAATCTTGCCTGCGTCCTTGGTAGCCTGACGCTGGGCATCGCTGAAGTAAGCGGGAACGGTGATAACCGCCTCGGTCACAGGCTGGCCCAGGTAGGCTTCTGCGTCAGCTTTCAGCTTCTGCAGAACCATTGCGGAAATTTCCTGGGGAGTGTAGCCCTTGCCGTCGATGGTTACCTTGTAATCCTCGCCCATATGGCGCTTGATGGATGCGATGGTGCGGTCTGCATTGGTCACAGCCTGGCGCTTTGCCACCTGACCTACCATACGCTCGCCGGTCTTGGTGAACGCCACCACAGAGGGAGTCGTTCTGCCGCCCTCGGCATTGGCGATAACAACTGCTTGGCCGCCTTCCAGCACAGCAACACAAGAGTTGGTAGTACCTAAGTCAATTCCGATAATTTTAGCCATAATAAAATCCTCCTATAGAAATGGTAATTGTTTATAATTTTATTGTAGGGGCGGCCATTGGCCGTCCGTAATGCTGATTTTTACATCTTTTGCGGACGAGCAATGCTCGCCCCTACGATATAATGGTTTGTTAGTTCGCCACTTGCACCATTGCGAAGCGGACAATCTTTTCGCCGATCTTGAAGCCCTTCTGGAACACCTGACAGATGGTGTTCTCCCCGAAGTTTTCGTCTTCGGTGTGCATCACTGCGTTATGAATGTTGGGGTCAAATGCATCTCCCACATTGCCGAAAATCTCCACACCCAAGCCGTTTAAGATGCCAACCAACTGGGTCATCGTCATTTCCACGCCTTTTTTGTAGGCCTCGTCTTCTGTGGGTTGATTCAGCGCCCGTTCCAGGTTATCGTACACAGGCAGAAGCTTTTCCACCGCATCGGCCTTGCCGTTGCCGTAGGATTGCTCCTTTTCTTTGACGGTGCGCTTGCGGAAATTATCGTAATCCGCCGCCAAACGCAGGTAACTGTCGTGTTCGGCGTTATATTTTTCCTCCCATTCGTTGACCTGGGGGGCAGCTTCCGCAGTTTCTTCGGTCACCTGCTCTACCTGCTCCTCGGTCACGGGAGTTTCTGTTTTTTCTTCCTTCTTTTTTGCCACGGTTTATGCCTCCTGATAGCGTATACTCCTTGGCTCTCCCGCTGGGAGAGCTGTCAGCGATAGCTGACTGAGAGGGTTTTCAAAGCCAGCAACAGCCCTCTCCGTCACGGCTTACGCCGTGCCACTTCTCCCAAAGGGAGAGGCAAGTTATTCTTCCTTGCTTTCCGGTAGCTGGAGCTGCTCCGGCTTTGCAAACATCTTGGACAGGCTCTCTGCAAAGTAGGAAAGCCTTGCGGTGACCTTGGCATAGTCCATTCTGGTAGGGCCGACCACGCCGATCATACCCTGCATACCGTCACCGATGTCGAACTTGGTCATAACCACTGTGGTGTCCTTCAGCTCCTGCGCCACATTTTCAGGACCAACCAGCACCTTGGTGCCGTTCTGATTCTGCATAATGGCAGGCAGGTTGGAAAGGGCTTCCTCGTCCAGAGAAGACATCACCTTTTGGGCTTTGTCCACGTCCCGATATTCGGGAAGTCCCAGCAGACGCATCTGCCCGGCAACCGCCATATTGGTGTTGCCCTGCATACGGAGGGTTTCCACCGTGAACTCCACAATCACAGGCACCAGCGCCACGGCTTTACCGGCGGCATTCATTACCCGTTCCAGCAATTCGGGGGTGATTTCTTCGGCGGAAAGGCCGGTCATCGTGGCATTCAGCACTGCGCTCAGCACCTGCAAGTCGCTTTGCTCTACCTGCACCGGCAGCTTCAGCAGCTTGTTGACCACCTGCTCGTCAGAGAGCATAATCACCAGAATCACACTGCCCTGACCTGCAAAAATCAACTCAAACCGCTTGGCCGTTGCGCCGCCGTAGCGGGATGTGACGGAAATGGCAGGCAAATCTGTGGCTTGAGAAACCAGCTTGGCAACCTTTTCCAGCATTTTATCCACACGCTGCATCTTTTCCTCAATGGCGAGGCTAATGGACTGGGTTTCGTCGATGCTCAGGCGGTAATCTGCCATCAGTTCATCCACATACAGCCGGTAGCCGGCGGCGGCAGGAATCCGCCCTGCGCTGGTGTGGGGTTGTTCCAGATAGCCCATAGCAGTTAAATCTGCCATCTCGTTGCGAATGGTAGCGGAGGAGTAGTTCATATCGGGCAATTCGGTAATTGCCTTAGAGCCAACAGGCTCGGCAGTTTGGATATACAGGTCAACCACACTGCGCAGCACCTTCTTTTTCCGTTCGGTCAGCTCCATAGAAGCCCCTCCTTTTTCTCTGCTTAGCACTCTTTAGCTCTGAGTGCTAAGCAGAGTATAACAGAGAGTGCTAAAAAAGTCAATAGAAACATTATGAAAATATTTTGAACATTTTAAAAAAGAATATGTACAAACCCATTAAAACCTCCCTTTGCACAACAATGTCATTAAGTTAGGAAACTCGTCATTCCGAGCCAGTGCGCACACTGGCGTGGGAATCCGTTTCTCCCAGCGGAAAAGTTACGGATTGCCACAACCAGTCTGTGGACTGGTTTCGCAATGACGCTAACTTAATGACAATGTTTACACAAGGGGGCTTTTTTCGGGCGGATGTGGGCATCCGCCCCTACAGTTTGCATTAAAAAAGCACCGCTTGACGCGGTGCTTTTTCTTATTTATCTTAATACATTCCGCCGCCCTGGGCTGCTGCTGCCATTGCAGCGGCGTCTGCCTCGGGATTGGGCTTGTCGGCCACCAAAGATTCGGTGGTCAGCACGCAAGCGGAGATAGATGCGGCATTTTCCAAAGAGGAACGGGTAACCTTGGTGGGGTCAACAATGCCGTTTTCAATCATATCCATATAGGTTTCGGTGTAGGCGTTGTAGCCATAGCCAATTCGCTTGGAATTCTTGATCTTCTCGAATACCACGCTGCCGTCCACACCTGCGTTTTCAGCAATCTGGCGGATAGGCGCCTGCAAAGCGGTAGCAATGATCTTTGCGCCGGTCTTTTCGTCGCCGGTGAGTTTAGCAATCAGCTTTTCCACAGCGGCGATGGCATTGACCTGGGCAGTACCGCCGCCGGCTACGATACCCTCTTCCACAGCGGCGCGGGTAGCGTTCAGCGCGTCCTCAACACGGAGCTTCTTCTCCTTCATAGCAACCTCGGTCTGTGCGCCAACCTTAATGACGGCAACACCGCCGGAGAGCTTTGCCAGTCTCTCCTGCAGCTTTTCCTTGTCGTACTCGGAGGTGGTGGTTGCGATAGAAGCCCGAATCTGCTGGGCGCGGGCAGCGATGTCCTCGGCAGCGCCGTCACCGTCTACGATGGTGGTGGTGTCCTTGGTGACAACGATCTGACGGCAGTGACCCAAATCAGTGAGCTGGGTTTCGGTCAGTTCCATATTCAGCTGGCTGGAAATCACAGTGCCGTTTGTGAGGATTGCGATATCCTGCAGCATTTCCTTGCGGCGGTCGCCAAAGCCGGGAGCCTTGACTGCCACGCAGTTGAATACACCGCGGAGCTTGTTGAGCACGAGGGTGGTCAGCGCCTCGCCCTCGACGTCCTCTGCGATGATGAGGAGCTTTCTGCCCGACTGAACGATCTGCTCGAGCAGGGGGAGGATCTCCTGGATGTTGGAGATCTTCTTATCGGTGATCAGGATGAGCGCGTCATCGTAGACGGTGACGGCGCTGCCGAGGACATCGCTGCCCGCGCCCAGCAGATTCGGGCTTCTATCGCAACCACCACCTCCGAGTACGACAAGGAAAAGCTGCAGGAGAGACTGGCAA
>JAZNDB010000232.1:0-8936 GCA_045587845.1 Faecousia sp. | reverse complement strand
CACAGGATATAGCAGGAGGAGAGAGATTATGGAAATTGCAACTCAGGTATCATTTCCCTGGTTGGAACTGATAGACCGACCTGCTTTTTGCGTCAAAAACGCAGTGGTAGTTGCGGTGAATTCCGCCGCTGAAAACCGTATGCTCAGCAGTGGAATGCACGTGCAGGAAATTGTCACAGAGCACCACGACGTTTATGAAAACTTTACCAATGGCAGTCTGTATCTTAAAATCACCGCAGGAGGACTTCCCTGCCACGCCAGCATCACACGCACCAAAGAGTGTGACATATTCCTGATTCATCAAACCGATGACGATAACCTGCAAGCCCTTGCGCTGGCTGCCCAGCAGTTACGGATTCCCCTGTCCAATGTGATGCTTGTTACAGATAAGCTGCTTGCAGATATGGATAATGCCAATATTCAACAGCAGGCAAAGCAAATCAATCAAAACTTGTTCCAGCTGCTGCGAATCGTCAGCAATATGTCCGATGCTGACAGTTACAAGAACACCCGTTCTTTCGGAATGGAAACTATTGATTTTGCAGCGCTTATTGCAGAAATTATGGAAAAAGCGCAGGCAATTTCTCAGGATGTGGGCATTTCCCTTGCCTATTCAGCCCCCAACGGACCCATTATCGGGCTGGCAAATGCCGAAAAAATGGAACGCGCTGTTTACAATCTGCTTTCCAACGCCTTGAAATTTGCTCCTGCCGGAAGCACCGTTGAAGCAAAGCTAATCAAAAGCGGCAACCGGGCAAGCTTTATTATTTCCAATCAAAATGTGGAACCTGTTGATGACAACAGTTTTTGGAGCCGTTATCGCCGTGAGCCGGCTATCGAAGACAACCGATTCGGCTTGGGTCTTGGTATGACCCTCGTCAGCAGCATTGCATCTGCACACGGCGGCACTGTGCTTGTAGACCACCCCACACCCCTGGAAACACGGGTAACAATGACAGTGGCCATTACAAAAAACGATTCCAACACCGTCAGCTCCCCTGTATTCCGCATTGGCGACTATGCCGGTGGACGGGATAAAGGTCTGTTGGAGCTGTCTGAAATTCTTCCCGCAGACTCCTATCAGAAAATCAATTGATACGTCCCCTGCCTGCAATATGCAGGCAGGGTATTTTTTATAAGTGTCGCTTCAAATATGCGCCGGTGTAGCTACCCTCTACCTGCGCAACCTCCTCCGGTGTGCCTATGGCAACCACATAACCGCCTTGATCACCGCCTTCAGGTCCCAAGTCGATAATATAGTCGGCTGTTTTAATTACGTCCAAATTGTGTTCAATAACAAGAACCGTATTCCCAGCATCCACCAGTTGCTGAAGGACATCGATCAATTTGTGAACGTCCGCTGAGTGAAGACCCGTAGTCGGCTCATCCAGAATATAGATTGTCCGCCCTGTGGAAACTCTTGCCAGTTCCGTTGCCAGCTTTACACGTTGCGCCTCACCGCCGGACAGGGTTGTGCTGGATTGACCAAGCTTTATATAGCCCAAACCCACCTCTACCAAGGTCTGCGCCTTTCTGCGAATTTTGGGCAGATTTTCAAAGAAAGAGGTTGCTTCCTCGGCCGTCATATCCAGCACCTGTGCAATATTCTTGCCCTTATACTGGACCTCCAGTGTTTCTCTGTTATAGCGCTGACCGCGGCACACCTCACAGGGAACATATACGTCGGCAAGGAAGTGCATTTCAATCTTCACCAAGCCATCGCCGTTACAGGCTTCACACCGACCGCCCTTTACATTAAAGGAGAATCGACCGGGACCGTAGCCGCGGAGCTTTGCATCATTGGTAGAGGCAAACAGATCGCGAATATCGTTGAACAGACCTGTATATGTGGCAGGATTGGAACGGGGTGTGCGGCCAATGGGGCTTTGATCAATGTCAATCACCTTATCCAAATGTTCCATACCGCATACACACTTGCAAGCGCCGGGACGTGTTCTTGCATGATTAAGTTTTCCAAGAAGGGTTTTATTCAGTACCTCATTTACAAGGCTTGACTTGCCCGATCCGGACACACCTGTCACACAGGATAACGTGCCCAAAGGAATGGACACATCAATATTCTTTAAGTTATTCTCCGATGCGCCTTCAATTTTCAAGTAATTGCCTGTGCCCTGCCGTCTGGCAGAGGGTACGGGTATTTTTTTCGCTCCAGTTAAATACTGTCCTGTTACGGAACGAGGCTCTGCGCAAATATCCTCTAATGCGCCTGCTGCAACAATTTCACCACCGTGACAGCCTGCTCCCGGACCTACATCCACAATATAATCTGCAGATCGCATAGTGTCCTCATCGTGCTCAACCACGATCAAGGTGTTTCCCAAATCCCGCAGCCGCTTCAAGGTTTCCAAGAGCTTATCGTTATCTCTTTGGTGCAAACCGATAGAAGGCTCGTCTAAGATATACAACACACCCATAAGGGAAGAACCGATTTGGGTTGCCAGCCGAATACGCTGACTCTCACCGCCGGACAATGTTGCAGCAGCCCGTGACAGGGTCAGGTATTGCAATCCAACATCTATTAAAAACCGCAATCTGGCTTGAATTTCACGGACAATGGGGACGGCAACAATGGCCATATTCCCCTCTAATTTGAGTGAATCCATAAATTCCAGCGCTTGCGCAATGCTCATATGGCATAAATCCATAATGCCAATACCGCCAACTGTTACTGCGCGGGCAATTTCGGACAATCTGTTGCCGCGGCAGCGGGGACAGGGCGCAGTAGCCATACATTCCTCCAGCTCCTTGCGGGCGGCATCGGATTGTGTTTCACGAAAACGGCGGCTAATGTTGTTCAGAATCCCCTCAAAGGGCTGTTCCAGCACCCCCATACCGTTTCCCCGGTTGTAGGTCATCTTCAGTTTCTCACCCTTTGTGCCGTAGAGAATTACGTCCATAGCCTCTTTGGGTAGTTCCTTCACCGGCGCTGTCAGGGAGAAATGATATTTTTGCGCCAGCGCCTCAAAGTACATTCTGAAGATGGAATCCGTCCGCGCATTGCTCCAGCCGGAGGCTTGAATTGCGCCGTCAAAGATAGATTTTGTCTTATCGGGAATTACCAAATCCTCATCCGCTATTAACTGATAACCTAAGCCGGTACAATCAGGGCACGCGCCTGCAGGATTGTTAAAGGAGAACATTTTCGGCTCCAGTTCTGAAAGGCTGATACCGCAGTCCTCGCAGGCATAATTTTGCGAAAAGCTTAACTCTTCGTCTTTATCCGGCAGATTGATAATTACCAGGCCGCCTGAATGACTACAGGCAGTTTCAATAGAATCTGTAAGACGGCGATGCTGCCCATCGCGAATCACCAAGCGGTCTACCACCAGCTCAATGGTATGCTTTTTGTTCTTTTCGAGTGTAATTTGCTCACTTAAATCATACAAAATGCCGTCCACGCGAACACGGGCAAAGCCTTGCTTTCTGGCATCTTCAAACACTTTGATGTGCTCACCCTTTTTATCCCGCACAATCGGTGAAAGAACAACAAACCGTGTTCCCTCGCCCAGCATTTCCACACGGTCTACAATCTGGTCGATGGTTTGACGTACAATTTCTTTACCGCACTTTGGACAGTGGGGTATACCTGCCCGTGCCCACAGCAAACGCAGGTAGTCGTAAATTTCCGTAACCGTACCCACTGTGGAACGGGGATTTTTTGAGGTTGTCTTTTGATCAATGGAAATTGCGGGAGATAAACCATCAATGGAATCCACATCCGGCTTGTCCATCTGCCCCAAAAACTGTCTTGCATAGGAGCTTAAACTCTCTACATACCGACGCTGTCCTTCTGCATAGATAGTATCAAACGCCAAACTGGATTTTCCCGAGCCGGACAAACCTGTAAACACAATCAGCTTGTCTCTTGGCAAGGTTAGATCCACATTTTTCAGGTTGTTCTCTTTGGCACCCTTAATAATGATTGAATCGTTCATAGTACGCACCAACTTCACAAAAGTCTTCTTTATAATATAACACGAATCGATAGATTCTACAAGATAAATTATGGAGAAAAACTTTTATGGGAATTACTTGTGCTTAATCTCAAAATCTTTCTGTAAAGATTTTCTTTTTTCTCCGTTTTTATTCTCCTTTGGTGTTGCATTTCCCGGGCAGTTAGTGCTATAATGTGTGTAAATGGCTTGTGGTATGAACACAAGTAGAAAAAGATGAATGTGAGGTATTTCAAAAGATGATAGCTTACGGCGAAAATATCAAAGTTTTCTGCGGAAATTCCAATCGTGCATTTGCTGAGACTGTATGTCAGGAGTTAGGTCTGGCATTAGGCGACGGCACTGTGCAGACCTTCTCCGATGGTGAAGTATCTGTTACTCTGAACGAAACTGTTCGTGGCGCTGACGTGTTCCTGATTCAATCCACCTGCAAGCCCGTTAACGACCACTTAATGGAACTGCTGGTTATGATTGATGCCTGCCGCCGCGCCTCTGCCGGCCGTATCACCGCGGTCATTCCCTACTTTGGTTATGCCCGGCAAGACCGAAAAGCAAAAAGCCGTGACCCCATCTCCGCAAAGCTGGTTGCCAATATGCTGACCGCCGCCGGCGCAAACCGCATTTTGACTATGGATTTGCACGCCGCACAGATTCAGGGCTTCTTTGATATCCCTGTTGACCATCTGTTAGGTAACCCCACCTTTGTGAAATACTATCTGGACAAATTCCCTGAAGATAAATATGACCACGACGATTTTGTGGTTGTTTCTCCCGACGTAGGCTCTGTTGCCCGCGCACGTGCGTTTGCCGCTAAGGTCCATATGGGTCTTGCAATCGTTGATAAGCGCCGTCAGAAGGCCAATGTCTGTGAGGTTATGAATGTCATTGGTGATGTTCGCGGAAAAACCTGTATCCTGTATGACGATATGATTGATACCGCCGGTTCTCTGTGTAATGCCGCAGAGGCGCTGGTAACTATTGGCGGCGCAAAGGAAGTTTACGCCTGCGCAACCCACGGTGTTCTGTCCGGCCCTGCATTTGATCGGATTCAGAAATCTCCCATTAAGGAAGCCGTTGTCCATAACACCATTCCTCTCCCCGAGAATTGCCCCTGCGACAAGATTAAGCAGTTGGACGTAGCGCCTATTTTCGCCCGCGCTATCTCCCATATCCACGGCGGTACATCCATCGCCGACCTGTTCTAAGCTGTGTTTGGTAAAAAAAGCGATAGCTGGCTGATTGTTGGCTTGGGAAATCCCGGCAAGGAATATGAACGCACCCGGCATAATTGCGGTTTCCGTGCCATCGATCTTCTTGCCAAAAGCCTTGGCTGCAAAATTGATAAGGGTAAGTTTCAAGGTCTGTATGGGCAAACCACTTATTTAGGAAAAAAGGTTTTTTTATTAAAACCTCAGACTTTTATGAACGCATCCGGACGGTCAGTATTGCAAATGTCAGCCTATTATAACATTCCACCGTCAAGGATTATTGTTCTTTTTGATGATATATCCTTAGAGCCCGGAAGGCTACGTGTGCGGGCAGACGGTTCTGCAGGCGGTCATAACGGCATCAAGTCCGTGATTCGGGAATTGGGTTCTCAGGAATTTCCTCGGGTCAAGATTGGCGTAGGTGGCAAGCCTAATCCTGAATGTGATTTGGCTGACTGGGTATTGTCCGGATTTACCGCTGCTGAGCAAAAAGCCGTTGATACCTCTTTGCAACCTGCCGGAGAAGCGGCCTTGTGCATCATTGAACAAGGTGTTCCCCAAGCAGCAAACCGTTTCAACGGATTTAAACCGTAAATATTGTCATAAAACCACGGAAAGGGGGGTATTTCTCCCCTTTCCGCTTTGTCACGTGGAAAGAATTTCGAGGTATCTTATGGAAAAGCTGATTGAAATACTAAAAGCTATGCCGGAATACGAACTGGCCCTCAACTGCATACGTAGTGGTCAAAATGCCGCCATAACAGGTATCGGCCAGGTAAACCGCAGCCATATGATTGCCGGTCTCTATACCCACATAGAAAACCCTCTTGTGGTTATCTGCCAAGATGACCTCAGTGCAAAGCGTCTGTGCGAGGAGCTGAAATGCTTTTTAGGTATCACTTGTCCGGTTTTACCATCCCGTGAACTAACCCTTTACGACAGCGCTGTTGTATCCAGAGGGTGGGAACAAAAACGACTTCGTCAGTTATATGATTTGTCTATGGGAAATGTCCATTTGCAAATTATGTCCTGGGATGCGTTAAGTCAGCGGACTATCCCCCCTACTGTTTTGCAAGACGCAACATTCTGCCTGGAGGTCGGCAAGCTGTATGATATGGACGCGCTTCTGGCACGGCTGAGCCAGGCCGGCTATACACGCTGTGGAATGGTTGAAGGCCCTGGCCAATTTGCTGTGAGAGGCGGCATTCTGGACATTTACTCCCCTGCTGCCGAGTTCCCTGTCCGCGGTGAGTTTTTTGGTGACGAGCTGGATACGATGGGCTATTTTGACCCCGATACCCAGCGACGAACGGAAAACATTTCCTGCCTTACTGTTCTGCCTGTGGGCGAAACCCAGCCCAGATTGCATTCCCAAGGGCTATCCGGCCTTTGCGAGGATATTGCAAAGCTCATTGCAAAACAGCACAGACGAAAAAAACCCAACGAGGCGCTCATCAAAACACTGGAAGCAGATTTGGAAAAGTATCAGAACGGTGTTCAGAATCCTGCATCTGACCGGTATATGGCGCTGATTTATCCTGAAATGGCCACTGCCCTCTCCTATATCCCCACAAACGCCACTGTAATTCTATGTGACCAAAGCGGAATCCACCGGGCAGCGCGCAGCCGTGTTGAAGATTTAGGTATGCAGCTGGACAGCTTACTGCAGGGCGGTTTGGTTGCAGGTGAGCTATGCGATTATATGTGGCAATGGGAGGATTTTTGTGGGGCGCTTCAAGGACACTCTGTATTATATTTAGATACTTTTTCTGCAGCAGCCTACCCTGAAAGCTGCTTGCCCCATCAACTGCTTCCTTTCACTGCCAAGCAGCTACCGGGATACGGCGGTAACCTGGACACCGCCGCCAGTGATCTAAAGCATTATCAAAAAATGGACTTCTCCTGTTTGGTGCTTTGCGGCTCTCGGCGGAGAGCTGAATTGTTGCAGGAAATGCTGAGCAGCCGTAATTTATCCGCCTATCTCTGTATTCCCCTCACAACAATGCCCCAACCCGGTCAAATTCTGCTGACTGATGGCACACTCCCCTTCGGTATGGAATATCCAAATGCCCGGATTGCCGTTTTAACCGAGGGTCAGCTCACAGGAAAAGCGGAAACAAGAAGAAAAACCGTCAAAAAATCCGCAACCAATCGGCAGAAGTTAAACTCTTTCACAGACTTAACGCCCGGCGATTTGGTTGTTCACGAAAACTATGGTATCGGTCGTTTTGTTTGTATGGAACAAATTAAGATTGACAATGCCATTAAGGATTATATCAAGATTGCCTATCAAGGCTCTGACACATTGTTCGTACCTGCCACACAATTGGATCTGGTAAGCAAGTATATCGGTGGCGGCGGTGAGGATACCAATGTACGGCTAAGCAAAATCGGCACAGACACCTGGCAAAAAACCAAGGCCCGCGCCAGAAAAGCCGCAAAGGATATGGCAGGAGAACTGATACAGCTCTATGCTGCCCGGCGCAGACAGGAGGGTTTTGCCTTCGCTGCCGATTCTCCGTGGCAGGGGGAGTTTGAGGATAATTTCCCCTACCCGGAAACTGACGATCAGCTTCGCTGCATTGGCGAAATTAAGCGGGATATGGAATCCCCCATTCCTATGGATCGATTGCTTTGCGGCGATGAGGGCTTTGGCAAAACCGAGGTTGCGCTGCGGGCAGTGATGAAGGCCGTTATGGACGGCAAACAGGTTGCAATCCTGGTTCCCACAACCGTACTTGCCCAACAGCACTATCAAACGGCCGTCAGCCGCTTCCGGGGATTCCCTGTAAACATTGATGTGCTCAGCCGTTTCCGCACTCCCACCCAGCAGAACAGGACCTTACAAAATCTGCGCGCAGGGCAGGTTGATTTAATCATCGGCACCCACAAGCTATTGCAGAAAAGTGTTGAGTTTAAGGACCTAGGTCTGTTGATTGTAGACGAAGAACAACGCTTTGGTGTCAGCCACAAGGAACGGCTTAAGGAAATTTCAAAAGGTGTAGATGTATTGACCCTGTCAGCAACTCCAATCCCCCGTACGCTGAATATGGCATTATCCGGCATTCGGGATATGTCCACCATTGAAGAGCCACCTGCGGATCGCTATCCTGTGCAAACCTATGTGCTGGAACACAATAATGCAGTGCTGGACGATGCCATTCGCCGGGAGGTTGAACGTGGCGGTCAGGTATACTATCTGCATAACCGGGTAGAGACTATAGACCGCTGCGCTGCTGCCCTTAAGAACCGTATCCCCGGACTACAAGTGGCCGTTGCCCACGGAAAAATGGGTGAAGAAGCCCTCAGTGATGTTATGCGCGCTATGGCAGACGGAGAAATCCAGGTTTTGGTATGCACAACCATTATTGAAACCGGCTTGGATATTGCCAACGTAAACACACTCATTATCGAAAATGCAGACCGGTTTGGACTTAGTCAGCTACACCAGCTCCGAGGCCGTGTCGGTCGTTCAACACGACACGCATACGCGTATTTTACCTATCGGCCTGACAAATCCCTGACAGAGGTGGCCGAAAAACGGCTGGCTGCTATTCGGGATTTTGCTGAGTTCGGCTCCGGATTTAAAATTGCTATGCGCGATTTGGAAATTCGCGGCGCAGGTAATCTTTTGGGCGCAGAGCAATCCGGTCATATGATGTCTGTAGGCTACGATATGTATTTGAAACTCCTTGATGAGGCAGTTTTGGAAGAACGTGGCGAGCAGGCAAAACAGCCCGATTGTACTGCGGAC
>JAZNDB010000231.1:0-2279 GCA_045587845.1 Faecousia sp. | reverse complement strand
ATGTGCTGAACCACCAGGTAGTCGGGCTGGCGGCCACCCAGAACGGAGTCAATATTTTTCAGCCATTCGGCGGTCTTGCTGGCATCGATGGTGTCCATGACGGCAATCTTGTCGTCCAGGATCACGTAAGAATTGTAGGCCATGCCGTTGGGCACCACATACTGGCCCTCAAACAGATCTACCTGATGGTCATTGACGCCGATGTAACGAATATCCTGGGTGATGGTCATAGTATTATCTCCTTGTTTGATTTGTTTTATGGACTTATCATACCGTATTTTACAATTTTTTCCGTGACTTTATCACTTTCATAACGGTTCTGCAAAAGTATATCACATTTTTCTCTGTCCGTAAAGATTTTTTCTGTGGCAAAACTTTCTGAATTCCATGCGTGAAGGCGGCCCGGCAGAAAACGGGACTATTCCCTTCGTATTACGCAAAATCCCCCTGGACCGGTTTTGTGATATGCTCCCCATAGAGTAGACACTCGAAATAACAAAAATTTCGAGACTACACTATGGGGAGTATTATTATGTCAAGAATAAGCGTGGAAGAAATTATCGCAGCAGTAAAACGATGCATAAGTGGTGAATCAAGTCATGTAGAAGAAATGAAGCTATTAGGTATGCCAGATCAAACACTACGTGATTGGATTCGAAAATACGAAACATTCGGAGCAGGTGTGTTTCTGGCGAAAGGGAATGAAAAATATTCCAAAGAAACCAAGGAGAGTGCAGTAAAGGCCTACCTTAGCGGTGAGGGCAGTCAGGCATATATTTGCAAAAAATATAGGATTAAAGACAGAAAGACTTTGCGTGAATGGATTATTGTGTATAATAGTCATAGAGAATTACGGCCCAGCAGAGGTCAAGGGAGTGATATCTATATGACTAAAGGAAGAAACACTACATACGAAGAACGCGTAGAAATTGTCAGTTACTGCATTGAGCATGGCAATGACTACACCGCTGCTATTGAAAAATACGGCGTCAGTTACCAGCAAATCTACTCTTGGGTAAGAAAATACAAGGAGAAAGGCGCAGAAGGTCTTTTGGACAAGCGAGGCAAGCGCAAGCCAGAATCCGAGATGACCGAGTTAGAGAAGCTGAGAGCCGAGAACCGAATGCTGGAAGCTCGAAACAAAAGATTGGAAACGGAGAATGCTGTGCTAAAAAAACTCGAGGAAATCGAAAGGAGGTGGCGTTGAGCGGTGTCAGGCAGGAACATCTTTATCTTTGTGTTCAGGAAATGCACAAAGAGGGATATGCCATAACCGAAATCTGCGACTTTCTGGATCTAAACCGATCTAGTTACTATAACTGGACACACCGCACTAAGAGTAACCGTGAAACCGAGAATGAAACTCTGCTGCATGACATTGGCTTGATTTACGCCGAGCATAATGGAACTTATGGCTACCGTCGAATTGCGGATGAATACAATTCCACTCACGAGAAACAGTACAACCTCAAGCGTTTCTACCGTTTGGTACATATTGTTGGTCTATTTGCAGTCATCCGCAGGAAGCGACCCGCTTACCAAAGATCCACACCAGAGGTTACCGCCGAGAACATTCTAAACAGAGATTTTACAGCAACTGCAGTAAACGAGAAATGGTGTACCGATGTTACAGAGATGAAATACGGCTCAGAGGGTGAGAAAGCATATCTCAGCGCCATTCTGGACTTGAAAGGCAGAGATATTGTCTCCTTTGCGATTGGCAAGAGCAACAACAACCAGCTGGTATTTAAGACCCTTGATTTGGCAGTAGAGAAATATCCGGATGCTCATCCGTTGTTCCACAGTGACCGCGGCTTCCAGTACACAAGCAAGCAGTTCAAGGCCAAGCTAGATAAGCAGGGAATGCAACAAAGTATGTCACGGGTTGGCAGATGTATTGACAACGGTCCTATGGAGGGTTTTTGGGGCATTCTGAAGTGCGAGATGTACTATCTTAGCAGCTTTGATACCTACGAGGAACTTGTGGCTGCTGTCGAGCAATTTATCCATTACTACAACCATAAGCGGCGTCAGCACAAGCTAAACTGCCTGCCGCCGGCTTCTTACCGCAGTCTTTTGGAGGCTGCCTAAAAGAAAACCAGGACCCCATTTCTGAGATCCTGGAGAAAACTATTTTTTGTTTTTTCATCTGTCTACTTGACAGGGAGCGGTTCAAAGCTGTCGGGGGGATTTTGTTTTGCGGCGGGAGCAAGAGCCCGCCCTGCGATCATTCGGTCAGAAGGGCGCAGCGGTCTTAGACGGCGGTTGCCTCGTTTTCT
>JAZNDB010000230.1:0-8701 GCA_045587845.1 Faecousia sp. | reverse complement strand
CTCCCGAGGGCTTGACCGAGGGAAACATTTATTTTGCTTGCAAAATGCATATCGATTCCTACAGGGAGTGCCAAAAGGTCCGCCAACAGGCGGGCCTTTTTCACTGTGGAATCGAACCCATAGCTGCGAAAATAGTGGTTGCAACCTTAATTCCTACAGGATGTAAAAAGAGCCGAAAACGTAGTGTTTTCGGCTCTTTTTATTTTTAGTGCCAGGTGGGAATGTACATTTCATTTTTATCTATGTAACAAATATAACAGCTTAGCTCGTCTGTTTCCTCAGCATATCCGTACCACTGAATTGTACGCCCCTTGTCTTCACTGGTAAAACTAGAAGCATCGGGGTGATAATATGCCGTATTGATACAGTACTGCTCCATAATTTCCTCGGACGCTCCAGTTGCCAAGTCAATAAGGATTATCTTCTTTTTGTCTTCTACAATGAGTAATTTGCCGGCACTATAGTCAAACCAGGTAATTTCATTCTCAGAGGCATAAATAACCGTTTGTGTTTCACCGGTATAATCGCTGCGAATGATCTTGAAATTATCTCCGGAACGATAGTAAACATACTTGCGGGTAGTATCCATTTGATCAGTCTCAGTGTCGGATATCAAATAGATTTCGTCAGTCTCTTTATTGTGGGTGTATAAATAGCCAAGGGTAAACTTAGATAGATCCAGTTCCGGCTGCTTAAAAGGATAGGGGTGTCTGCCGTTATAGATAAAGGGATACCATGGATCCTCCGCCATTTCTTCTAACCCATCCGGTACTTCTGGCTCAGTAGCTGTATCCGATGGTTCAGTGGTCGCGGATGTCGTATTGATGGGCTCAGTGACGGTTACAGTAGTTTTCGTTGGTTCGGTAGTAACGGTAGTCGTATTCGTTTCTGTGGTGCTACCGATGCTATCCACAGAAACAGGAGGCTTACACGCAGTGAACGTTAAAAGCAGTGTTAAAATACAAAACAAGGCTAAAATTTTCATTTTCATAGTGATCCCTCCTTATCATACATTTACCTCTACGTATATTAAACCACGCATAAATAAATTTGTCAATAACAAATTTTATTCATAAAATAATTGACAATGTTCGTTTGCAACGTTATATTATAAATAGCCTTGCAAGTACAGGGGCGAAAATGATGTCCACTAAAAAGTCCGAAAATAATACCCCCTCTATGGAAGAAAATCTAAAAAAAGCGATAACAGAATTACTGATTTTACATCTACTATCCAAACAGGAATGCTACATTGGGGAATTGGCAGATATGCTGCACAAGAAAAGCAACGGCGCACTATCTATTGTTTTTCCTTATGGGGCAATCTATCGGCTTCTGCAGTCGGAATATATCGAGGAACTTCCTAAGCGAAATGCACCTGATGGCAGGCGCCGTCAGTATTACCGGATTACACAAAAAGGACAAGATTATTTAAATCAGCTTCTTGGTATCTATATCAGATTCACCAAGGGCGTTTCTGATATCCTAAACGAAAGAGAGTAAATGTATGATTCAGGCAGTAAAGCAGTACCGAAAAAAGCTATCAAAAGAATTGCATTGTACCAGGGCAACCAAAAAGCGCCTGCTTGACGAGTTTGACAAACTGTTACTTAATTATGCAGAAGACACTCCCTCCCCTACTGCCGAAACATTGACTTCCGCTTTTGGTACAGCGAAGGATATGGCAGATACGCTGATGGAATCTGTAACTGTTGAAGAAACTGTCAAGTACAATAAGCACCAATTCGTGAAGAAAGTGTTTTCTATCATTCTGACTATTGCGGTAATTATATTCGTAATTTATGTTTTCTTTTGGATGCGAAAGCCCTTGGTTATGGTAGATGAAAACAAAGAACTTTGTGTTAATCTGTTACCGCTTTTGAAGAACATATAGGCAACGTATTATTTTTGTGTTATATCAACATAACCCCCGGAATCCAACAGGATTCCGGGGGCTTTCTATCTAGAATAAGGAATAGGTGTAAGATCGCAGTTCCGCCAGGCGGGAAAGGCGGTCTAAGTCAATCAATTTGGCGCCGTACTGCTCCAATTCCACGGAAGCTTCACTGCCGTCAGCATAACAGAACACAGGGCTCCAGTTGTTATGGAGATTTTTGAGTGTACCGTCCCACGTGCCGCCGTTTTTTCCGTTACATTGGGCAACTATCGTTATATAACCAAGGGTATGAATCACCCGATTCCGGCTTAACGCCCGCATAGCAGAAAAAGGCAAATCAAAGCTGTCCTCTGACAGGTACAACATATTTTTCACAAGGGGGCATTTTTCCAATTCGTCTGCCACCACACTGATGACACAACCCCCGTTTTCCAAGCAAGCCTGCTGGGCAGTTCTGTCTGCGCCTCTTGCATTGCCGGATACCAAAACATACCCCTGTTTTGCCACTTCCCTACCCACGGTTTCTGCAAAGTGACGATTTGCGTCATTTAATTCTCGGCTGCCAACAAGGGAAACCGCCGGCATATTCAGAATTGACACATCACCCTTTGCCCACAGGCAGCCGGGGGCATCCAAACCTAAACGCTTTCGCACTGCTTTGGGATACACCTCGCTCACCCGGCTGACGGGATAACAATCCCGCTGTTTTCCCTGGTATATATAATTTGTCAGCACATCGCCATCTGACAAAAGGGAAACAATTCGCAATGCCGTATTCCGGTCGTATCCCAATGCTACCAAGTCATCTTCTGTCAATTCCCGGGATTGTTTCGGATTTTCCATTTGGGTGACACGCATAGCAAGATTGCGGAACTGCGCAACCGTCAAAGGCTTTCTTTCCGTATCACCCAACTGGCTGGTCAGTAGCAGGAAGCCCTGCTCCTTGGCATTCATTTGAAACGCTTCTTCACAACGGGCGCTTTCACGATTTCTTCGGTCAAAGTCCCATCGGCGCCCAGAAGCATAGGGCGAATGGTATAATTAGAATATTTGGCGATTTCATCCAGTTTTGCCTTTTCCGGGAAGTTGCCAATCACAGACCAGGCAACGCCCTTGCGCTTGGCTCTGCCCGTTCTGCCAATGCGGTGTACGTAGTACTCGTTCTCCTCCGGCACGTCAAAATTAATGAGGCAGTCCACGTCGTCCACGTCAATGCCACGGGAGGCTACGTCTGTGGGAATCAAAACAGCCAATTTACCATCACGGTAGCGCTGCATCGTCTTCTCCCGCTGACTTTGACGGATATCGCCGTGGATACAGTCGCAATCCAATCCCGCCCGCTGGAAGTCATCACAGAGGCGTTGACACATATGCTTGGTGTTGCAAAAAATCATTACCCGTTCATAACCCTGGGTGCGAATCAGCCGCAGGGTTGTTTCTGCTTTCTCCAAAGGAGAAACCGTAATGCTGAACTGGTCGATATCGGGGCGGTCTTCCTTTTTAGGCTCGACGGTAATCTCCTCCTCGTCCCGCTGGTACATCCAAGAAACCGTCATTACCTCTTGGGAGATCGTGGCGGAGAACAAGCCCAAATTCTTACGGTTCTTTACCTTATCGATAATTTTGGTTACATCCTTAAAAAAGCCCATATCCAGCATACGGTCAGCCTCGTCCAGCACAACCGTTTGAATCTTATCCAGACGGATATTCTTGCGGTTATAGTGGTCCATAAGTCTGCCGGGGGTTGCCACAATGATTTGGGGTTTCTTTTCTAACTGCTTTGCCTGTCCCACTATACCTGCGCCGCCATAAAGTACCGCCACGCGGATTCCCTGATAATAGGTCAGAAGACCCCGCAGCTCATCACCGATTTGGATTGCCAGTTCCCGGGTGGGCGCTAAAATGAGCCCCTGCACCTCTTGGGAGGCAGGGTCGATGTGTTCAATCATTGGGATTCCAAAGGCAAAGGTCTTACCTGTGCCTGTGGGCGCTTTGGCAATTACATCTTTCCACTGCATAAAATGGGGAATTGCCTTTGCCTGAATGGTTGTGGGGTAGCCATAGCCTTTCTTTTCCAATGCTTTCAGCATTGCTTCCGATAAACCTAAATCCCGAAATGTTACATTTTCTTCCATATCCAAACTGTCCTTTACTTTCCGTTATTTCTTCGTATTTTAACAGATTTTAAGTTATTTTGCAACCTGTGCAAAAGGAATTCCCCATTCTTTCAGTTTATCGTGGACAAACAGGATAAACTATGCTATATTATATGTTGATATTTTATAGCAAAAAACAGCAAAGGAGTTTGCAAAAAATGGGCAAGCTAATTGTAATTGAAGGTACTGACGGCTCCGGAAAATCCACGCAATTCCGTCTGATGTCTGAACATCTGCAAAAAGATAACGTTGCATTTAAGCATCTGGTATTCCCCCGCTACAGAGAGGAGAGTTCTGCCTTGATTCGTATGTACTTAGGCGGTCAGTTTGGCGGAAAGCCTACGGACGTAAACGCCTATGCTGCATCCTCTTTCTATGCAGTTGACCGTTTCGCCTCTTACAAGATGGACTGGGGGCAATGGTATGAAGACGGCGGGTTGGTGCTCTCCGATCGCTATACCACCTCCAATGCGGTGCATCAGGCGTCTAAAGAGCCCGCTGAGCGCAGAGAACAATTCTTGCACTGGCTGTACGATTTTGAGTATGCCAAGCTGGGACTTCCCAAGCCGGATTTGGTAATTTACTTAGATGTGCCTACGGATTTTACAGAAAAACTGCTCCGTCACAGAGAGGCTGACACCAACACCAAGGCTGATATTCACGAACAGGATATGCAGTATCTTGCCACCTGCCGTGAAACAGGTCGGGCTGCCGCAAATTATTATGGCTGGACGGTGATTCACTGTGTGAAAGACGGTGCTATGCGCTCCATCGAGGATATTCACCAGGAGATCTACCGTCACGTTACCAAATGTCTGGAGGACTAAACAATGGTTTATGTATTACTGGGAACGGGCTTTGAAGAAGTTGAAGCCATTGCCCCTGTGGATTTATTGCGCCGCGCAGGCGTTGATGTGCTCACTGTTGGCATTACCGGAAAGACCGTCTATGGCGGTCACAATATCGGCATCTCCGCAGATATTACCTTGGACGAAATGGACCTGACCAATTTGGAAATGATCGTTCTGCCCGGTGGCCTTGGGGGTGTTGCCTCCTGCAGAGCCAGCGAAAAAGCATTAAACGCGCTGAAATTTGCTTGGGAAAACGGCAAGTTTGTTGCTGCCATCTGTGCAGGTCCTACGGTACTGGCTGACCTGCATATTACCGATGAAAAGAATGTTACCTGCTACCCCGGCTGTGAAAAGGATATGGGCAATGCAAAGGTCGTACCCAACACCGCAAGCGTGCGGGACGAAAACCTGATTACCGGCACTTCTGCCGGTTGCGCAATTCCCTTTGCTCTGACGCTGATTGAAGCATTGAAAGGCGCGGAAATTGCAAAGAAGGTAGCGCAACAGATTGTGATTGGCTGATTGGAGGCTGTTGTATGGACAACAAGGAAAATAAGCAGTTATCAGACGGTAACCAAAAATGGCTTGATGGTCTGCTGAACAATCCCTCCTCACAGGAGGTGGGCGCAAGTGCGTTGGCAGCTCAGTTTGCAAAACCCGAGGAACCACCTGTGGAAATTTCCTCGGAAGAACAGGTAATTCTGGAAGCCAAGACACTGATTGCAGAGGATACTTCTGCTGCAGATATTGAGGATGACGAACTGGAGAAAATCCTTGCCGAGGACTGGCTGGCCATCACCCAGGAGGAGGAAAAGGCTTCTGACACTGAAAATGCGCAGAAAGAACTCAGCCTGGACGAAAATGCAGAAAAAGAGGATTGTGAAGATACAGATTCTCCCAGTCGATTCAGAGAGAAACCGGAATCTAAGCGTCGGCCTAAGAGAACGGACGGCTACGGTCTTTGGGGTATTCCCCATATTATATCCACTATGATCTGGCTGGCGCTGATTGTGGCGATTGGCGTTTCTCTGGGACGTGTGCTGTGGGTTTGCTGCGCAGATGTGATGGCATTTGGCAAAGAACCCCAGCAGGTTACCATTACAATTACAGAAAAAGATGACATTGGCTCAATTTCCAAGAAACTGGGAAATGCGAATCTGATTCGTTATCCCGGCCTGTTTGAATTCTTTGCTAAAATCACAGGCAAGGATGAGAATATCAGCGCCGGCACTTTCACATTGAATTCCCAATACGACTATAACGCGATGATTAACGCTATGTACTCCTACGGTCCCCAACGTGACGAGGTGGACATTATGTTCCCTGAGGGCTATAACTGTGCGCAGATTTTTAAGCTCCTGGAGGAGAAAAACGTCTGTACCGTTGCGGAACTGGAAGATTATGCCGCCTATGGCGAATTGTCTGACTACTGGTTCTTAGAGGGCGTTACCCGGGGAACAAGGTACTGTCTGGAAGGTTATATGGCGCCCGACACCTATACCTTCTACACAAATGACTCCCCCCGCCGTGTAATTGAGAAATTCCTGAACGAATTTGACGACCGTTTCACTGACAAAATGAAAGAGGATTTCCAAGCCATCCAAGCGGAATATGCCAATCGGCTGAAAGCAAACGGTTTTGGAGCCTCCTATGCAGAGGCGAATCCTTTGACGCTTCACCAAGTGGTTACACTGGCATCTGTTATTCAAAAAGAGACTTCCTCTGATAGTGAATGCTACGAAATCGCATCCGTTTTCTATAATCGATTGGTGAATCCTAATATTCAGTCTTTGGGCGCGGATATCACCGTTCACTATGCGCTCGGCGACTATTTCTTTGAAATCAAGGAGCTTACCGCTGAACACTTAAATACGGATAGTCCTTACAACACCCGTAAGAATAAGGGTATCCCTCCCGGACCCATCAGCAATATGGGTGTTCAGGCGCTGTATGCCGCCTTAGAACCAAATGACACCAACTACCACTATTTCGTTTTTGACAAAGCTAAAAATGCCCACCGTTTTGCCGTTACCGAGCGTGAACACCTGCAAAACGTGGCAGAGCTTATGGGGGGCTAATGAAAAAAATAGAATTGCTTAGTCCTGCCGGAGATATGGAACGGCTGAAAATGTCTGTTTTATATGGCGCAGATGCAGTATATCTGGCAGGCACAGCCTTTGGTATGCGTTCCTTTGCGGGAAACTTTACCCCCGAGGAATTGCCTAAGGCAGTGGAATTTGCCCACAATCACGGCGTGAAGGTGCACGTTACAGTCAACACAATGCCCCGCAACGAGGAAATTGCAGCCCTTCCCCCCTATCTGGAACAGCTGCAGAATGCAGGTGTGGATGCGCTGATTGTTGCGGATATGGGTGCTTTCACTTTGGCCGGCAAATATGCCCCCAAGTGTCAGCGGCATATTTCCACCCAGCAATCCATTGCCAATTACGAATGCGCCCAGGCCTGGTATGACTTAGGCGCATCACGGGTTGTGCTGGCAAGAGAGCTTAGCTTGGATGAAATCCGTACCATTCGGGAAAAGACCGACAAAAATTTGGAAATTGAAACCTTCGGTCACGGCGCTATGTGCGTCAGCTATTCCGGTCGGTGCCTGCTCAGCAACTATATGACAGGTCGGGATTCCAATCGGGGGTCCTGCGCCCAGCCCTGCCGTTATCAATACGCATTGATGGAAGAAAAGCGTCCCGGTGAGTACTTCCCCGTATTCGAGGACGAAAAAGGCACGTACATTATGAATTCGAGAGATATGTGCACCATTGACCATCTGCAGGATTTGATGGATGCAGGAATCGACTGTATCAAGATTGAGGGCCGCGCAAAATCTGCCTACTATGCAGCCATTGTCACAGGTGCTTATCGACACGCCATAGACGATGTCTATGCCGGACGGGAGCTTGACCCCATTTGGCGGGACGAAGTGGAACACGTGAGCCACCGGTACTACTCCACTGGTTTTTACTACGGTTTCCCCGGGCAATATACAGAACATTCCCGGTATATTCGGCAGTGGCAGGTCTGCGCCATTGTGGAAAGCTGTGACGAAAACGGATTGGCCCTGTGCAGCCTGCGGAACAAGTTCTCCAAGGGTGATCTTTTGGAGGTCGTAGGACCCGACAGGAAGCCTGTTGCCTTTGCAGTAAATGAAATGACTACTGTTGACGGTCAACCCCTAGACGAGCCAAGAACGCCGCAAATGCAGTTCTATCTGCAATTACCGGAACCGGTTCCTGCTATGAGTATTCTTCGTAGAAATGTGGATCTTTCTCCTAAGTAAAAACTTAAAGTCCGTTGTCTTTTGGGCAACGGACTTTCCTTATACAACAGAAATGGCGGTATCCCTAAGAGATACCGCCACATTTTACCTGCAACCTATGCGATATGCCTGTTCGTTTGTGAGAACATCAATTTCTCCTGCGTCCCGCATTTGACTCAGGTATTCGGCAAATTCTGCAAAGCTATCATAGTCGTAGCACCACATGCCTTCGTAGTTCTCCTCACCAGGTTTCTTAAATCTGTGGAATGTTAACACAACGCAGGCTCTTTCCTCTGCCGCTAATTCAACCAGTTTTTTAATATCATCAACAGCTCTTTCGTGAACGATAGCCACCGAGTTAACGCACAAGCCGTCAAAACTATACAGCAATTGTGCTGTGCTCTTATATAACAAATCCGGTACTCCCTGCGCTATCAGCGCATCGCGAAAAGCCAATTGTTCAGGACTTGGATTAGGATTTCTACCGGTTCGCACATAGAGCAGTTTCATTGACCGCAAACGC
>JAZNDB010000229.1:0-3548 GCA_045587845.1 Faecousia sp. | reverse complement strand
TTGCTCTCCCCTGCCAGGTCGATACCCGTTTTTTCCAATATGCCGAATTTTTCCACATACTCATAAAAGCGCTCCCCGCCCAACTTTAAAGCAATATGCGCAAAAGCAAGGTTACAGGAATTTTGCAGAGCCTGTGGAGTTTTCTGCGCGCCGTGTCCTGTGGAGCGCCAGCAATGAAGTCTTTGGGCGCGTCCGGGAATCTGTTCTGCGCCGGAGCAGTGGAAATTTGTTTCCAAATCTATTGCGCCGCAGTCCAATGCCGCCGCCATCGTGATTACCTTAAAGGTTGACCCCGGCTCGTAACCGTCGGAAATACAGCGATTCCGCCACTGTTTCAAGCGGGCAGTATTTAATGCCTGCTGATAAGCCTTTTTTCCATCCGTATAGGCTTGGGAGTTCTGGGGATTTAGCAGGTAGGCAGTGCGCAGCCTTTCCAGATCACAGGCTGTTTTTTCGTCCTGAACCTCCAGATACTGATTGGGGTCATAACTGCCCAACGTTGCCATTGCCAGAATTTCCCCTGTGTTCACATTCATTACCATACCGAATGCACCGTTTTGCACATCGTAGCGGGCAATGGCTGCTTCCATTTGCTTTTCCAGGCAGGCCTGTACGGTAACATCCAATGTCAGAACCACGCTGTTGCCCTGTTGGGAGGCGATATAATTCTCATAGGAAAAGGGCATATCCATTTCATTATTGCCCTTAGTGGTAATCACACTGCCTGTTGTGCCTTCCAGATAACTGTTGTACGATGCCTCAATCCCCTCCGAGCCTGTATTGGAGGCATTGGTAAAGCCAATCACCTGCGCCGCCAGATTCCCATAGGGATAGTAGCGCTGAGAGTTAGGCTCTATATGGATTCCCAGTATCCCCTGTTCGTTAATGTATTCCCGCACCAATGCGGCTTTTTTTTCATCAATGCGGGCAGCAATTTGCTTATACCGCATTTTGGTATCCTCAGCCTGCTGGCATATCCACAGGGGATCCAGATTCAGAATTTCTCCCAGTTTTTGTCCAATGGCAGAGATATCCGCCTTGGATTGCTTTAACTCGTGGGGATCCAAGTACACATTCTCCACACTTTGGGAACAGGCAAGAATGTTCATATTTCTGTCGTACAGGATTCCCCGATCTGCAGTGACATTGGTGGTTCGGGTTTGATTTCGCAAGGCGCGTCTGGCGTAAAAATCGTAATCCCGTACCATTAGCGTATACAACTGCATAATCACGGGAATAAAGGCGAGAATCCCCAAAAATAACGCAGTCCAGGTAATCCGCCTGTGCTGCCCCGTATCCTTGCGAATACGATTGTACTCCTGCTTTTTTGCTTTCCTTGCCATTACACTTCCGACCTTTCCTAAAAATGGGCAGCAAGGGAATCCCTCGCCGCCCATCGCAGCCTTATTTAAGTGTATTGGTCGGGACAAACTTTATGCAAAAAGACCGGTCAAAAATGTTCCGATACGTTGCCAAATGCTTACCTGCTGAGTGTTCTCCAACTGGGGAAGTTCCACTTGAATGGGTGTGAATATTGCATCTTCCCGGGGGATCATACCCAGTGCCAACGCTGTCTTTTCCACCTCTTCCATATTGCACTCTGCCATATATTCTGCCTGCAAGGAGGCATTTTCCTGCTGCAGACGTTCCACATAGGTCACCATCTGGGCAGTTTTTTGCTGCTCAACGCGAAGCTGACCAACGCCCACAGCCATCATAACCAGCATACACAGGGCAACCACAATGCCCAACGTAGCAACAGGGTCTACGTAGATGCGCTGAATTTTCCGTTTTTTCGGCTTGGGCAATGCGCTGATAAGGGGAATTGCGGCAGGTGCTACGCGTTTTGCTGCGCTTCCGTGGGTATAAAACTGCACATACCGAACATCTACACTCTGTGCCATAGTACCTGCTCCTTTCGTTTATAGCTTTTCACATACCCGCAATTTTGCGCTGCGGGAACGGGGGTTCACTTCCAGCTCTTCGTTGCTTGCCACAATGGGCTTTCTGCTGATTAGTTTTACTGCTGGCTTCTTTCCGCAGACACACACAGGAAAGCTGGGCGGGCAAGTACAGCCCTTTGCGGCTTCCGCCATTGCATTTTTTACAATTCGGTCTTCCAGGGAATGGAAGGTAATCACTGCCAGCCGTCCGCCTGGGTTCAAAAGCGGAATTGCATCCTGCATTGCCTTTTCCACAGAGCCAAGCTCATCGTTTACCGCAATGCGGATTGCTTGAAAGCTCCGCTTGGCAGGGTGCTGCTTTTCCCGCAACGCCTGCGCAGGCATCGCAGAACGAATCACGTCCACCAATTCCAGCGTGGTTTCAATGGGCTTTTCTTCTCTGCGTCTGCAAATAGCAGATGCAATGCGAGGCGCATAACGTTCTTCGCCATAATCAAACAGAATCCGTTTCAGTTCATCCTGCGACCAGGTATTAACCACAGTATGCGCTGTTAATGCATCCTCATTGTTCATACGCATATCCAGCGGCGCATCTGCCATATAGGAGAAACCTCTTGTAACCTCGTCCAACTGGGGAGAGGAAACTCCCAAATCCAGCAAAATGCCATCCACACCGGAAAGCCCCAGATCTTGCACCACCTGCGCCATTTCGCAGAAATTGGAATGGATAAGGGTTACATTATTCTTATATTGTTCCAGACGCTCCCCCGCTGCCTTTAATGCGATGGGGTCACGGTCAATACCGATGAGCCGACCTGTGGTGAGGCGCTTTACGATTTGGGAGGAATGTCCCGCGCCGCCTAATGTGCCGTCAATATAGATGCCGTCTGGCTTAATGTTTAAACCGTCCAGGCATTCCTGCAGCAGTACGGAAATATGGTGAAATTCACTCATAGTCCGATCGCCTCCAAGGATGCAAGCAATTTTTCGGGTGTGAGGTTTTCTGCCTCGAACTGCTTAAATTCAGCAGCGTCCCAAATCTCTGCCTGCCCTGCGCGACCAACAATCATAACATCCTTGCCCACACCTGCATAGTCCAGCAGGAACTGGGTAAGGCTGAAACGAAACTGCTTATCGGGATTGCACTGGGTTGCGTTCATAAAAATCAAGCTGGTAGCGGCGGAACGCTGAGAGATCGGCAAGGTGTTGTAATTCTCGCTTAATGTGTTCCAATCCTTAGCGGTGTAGACAGTTAGACAACGGTGACCGCAATTGACACCCAAGGTGACATAGAAATCCTCACCCAGTTCTGCTCTTAGCTTTGCAGGCACAAAAAGACGGTTCTTTTCGTCCAGCTTTGCAGGGTACTTTCCGATCATTTGCGTTCACCTCCACTCCATTTTGCTCCACTTTACTACCATTTTGCTCCATTTACTGATAGTATAAACGATGATTTTTCAAAAATCAACACTTTTTTTGCGGTTTTTTCAAAAATTTTCGACAAATTTGCTATGTTTTCCTAATTTTAGAACGCTTGTTCTAATAAAATAGAACAAGCGTCCTGTTTAACTCTGGAAGATAAGCTTTCCGTCTTCCAGTTTCCCTTTTATTTTCGATGGCTTTTTGGGGCACTTCAGCAAAAAG